>NZ_JANEWL010000063.1:0-27186 GCF_028069815.1 Citrobacter sp. Awk 2 | reverse complement strand
CCTCTCACTTACTATATTAAGTAAGAAAGATAAACAGAGTAGTTCAGTTTTAAACAATGCCAGCTTAATTCCCCTACCAAAATTAAGGGGGTCACAAAGTATTCACTCACAATGACTTAGCTAGTCTGTAAGCCATGCTACCTATGAATATCGGGTGTTTCGCCTCACCTTATCTTAAATAACTAAACGTAGCAATTTCCCTTAAAAAATATTCCTTCTGGTTTTCATAGACGTGAAAGCAACCTGACGCCACAACAGATAGTTGCGCATAATTGGCCTGTAGCCCCGACAAAAGCAGGGATTTTATGTATAATTGCGGCCTTTTTCGGCAATCTGCCAACTTTTGGGCGCTTTTGCCCCTGCTGACTTTTGAGGAAATCCACATGTCATTACCACACTGCCCACAATGCAACTCCGAATACACTTACGAAGATAACGGCATGTTCATCTGCCCGGAATGCGCTCACGAATGGAACGACGCTGAACCCGCTCAGGACAGCGACGAACTGATCGTTAAAGATGCTAACGGCAACCTGCTCGCCGATGGCGACAGCGTTACTGTAGTAAAAGATCTGAAGGTAAAAGGTAGCTCTTCCATGCTGAAGATCGGTACCAAAGTGAAGAATATCCGCCTGGTTGAAGGCGACCACAACATCGATTGCAAAATTGATGGCTTTGGCCCAATGAAGCTGAAATCTGAGTTTGTGAAAAAGAACTGATTTAACTTGCCTGATGGCGCTACGCTTATCAGGCCTGCTCCAGCTTATTTGTCAGGCGGGAAACCCATACTTCCCGCCTGGTTTGTTTTTGCACACGACATCTACACTTAACTGGCTTCTTTTACCTGAGGTAAAAATTATGCCGTTAAGTCCCTATATCTCCTTTGCAGGCAACTGCGCTGACGCTATCGCCTACTATCAAAAAACGTTAGGCGCTGAGCTACTCTACAAAATCAACTTCGGTGAAATGCCCAAATCCGCGCAGGACTGCGAAGAAGGTTGCCCTTCAGGCATGAAATTCCCCGATACCGCCATTGCTCATGCCAACCTGCGCGTGGCAGGCAGCGACATCATGATGAGCGATAGCGTCGCCACCGGAAAAGCCCACTACTCCGGCTTCACGCTGGTTCTTGACACGCAAAATGTCGATGAAGGGAAGCGCTGGTTTGATAACCTGGCCGCAAAAGGACAAATCGAAATGGACTGGCAAGAGACCTTCTGGGCACATGGTTTCGGTAAAGTAACCGACCAATACGGCGTGCCGTGGATGATCAACGTCGTCAAGCAACAGCAACCCCCTACCGAGTGATGTAACGGGAGGCTCGTCCTCCCGGACTGTCATCAAATATCGCTCAACTCTTCATCGCCAAGTAACCTTCCTTTAACGAAAACGTCACATTAATCCGCCACGATGGGGCCACTTTTTTAGGGAGGCCGCATCATGCAAACGGTTATTCGCGTCGAGAAACTCTCCAAATCCTTCAATCAACATCAGGCGCTTAATGCAGTTGACCTGAATATCTGTGCCGGTGAGATGGTGGCTCTGCTTGGGCCATCTGGCTCCGGCAAATCCACCCTTTTACGTCATCTAAGCGGTTTGATTACGGGTGATAAATCACCGGGCAGTCACGTCGAGTTATTAGGCCGTACCGTTCAACATGAAGGCCGACTGGCACGTGACATCCGCAAAAGCCGTGCCCACACCGGCTACATCTTCCAGCAGTTCAATCTGGTGAACCGACTGAGCGTACTGGAGAACGTGCTGATTGGCGCGCTCGGCAGCACGCCATTCTGGCGCACCTGTTTTAGCTGGTTTACGCCAGAGCAGAAGCAACGCGCGTTACAGGCGCTGACCCGCGTGGGTATGGCGCACTTTGCTTATCAGCGCGTTTCCACGCTCTCCGGCGGGCAACAGCAGCGCGTCGCAATCGCCCGTGCACTGATGCAACAGGCAAAAGTGATCCTCGCCGATGAACCTATTGCCTCGCTGGACCCGGAATCGGCGCGCATCGTGATGGACACCCTGCGCGACATTAACCAGACCGACGGTATTACCGTGGTCGTCACGCTGCACCAGGTGGATTACGCCCTGCACTACTGCGAACGCATTGTCGCGCTGCGTCAGGGGAACGTCTTCTTTGATGGCAGCAGTCAGCACTTCGATAACGATCGTTTTGATCATCTCTACCGCAGCATGAACCGCGTCGAACAGAACGCGCAGGCTGCCTGACATCCCCACAATGAGGAATGGAAATGAGCTATAAGACAGTTGCCGCGCTGGCTTTCACCAGCATGTTTAGTCTCAGCACACTGCTCACCCCGGCCCATGCCGAAGAGCAAGAAAAAGCGCTGAACTTTGGCATTATTTCGACTGAATCACAGCAAAACCTGAAGCCACAGTGGGAACCGTTCCTGAAAGATATGGAAAAATCACTGGGCGTAAAAGTGAACGCCTTCTTTGCGCCGGACTACGCCGGGATCATCCAGGGAATGCGCTTTAACAAAGTCGATATCGCCTGGTACGGCAACCTCTCAGCAATGGAAGCGGTGGATCGCGCCAACGGACAGGTGTTTGCCCAGACCGTCGCTGCCGATGGCTCTCCGGGGTACTGGAGCGTGTTGATCGTTAACAAGGACAGTCCGATCAACAACCTGAACGATCTGATCGCCAAACGTAAGGATCTGACCTTCGGCAACGGCGATCCTAACTCCACTTCAGGCTACCTCGTCCCTGGTTACTACGTCTTCGCCAAAAACAACATCTCCGCCACCGACTTCAAACGCACCGTCAATGCCGGACACGAAACCAACGCGCTGGCCGTCGCCAACAAACAGGTGGATGTGGCTACCAACAACACCGAAAACCTCGACAAGCTGAAAACCTCCGCACCGGACAAGCTGAAAGAGTTGAAGGTTATCTGGAAGTCACCGCTGATCCCAGGCGATCCGATCGTCTGGCGTAAGAACCTCTCTGAAACCACCAAGGACAAGGTGTACGACTTCTTCATGAACTACGGCAAAACGCCGGAGCAGAAAACCGTCCTGGAACGCCTGGGTTGGGCACCGTTCCGCGCCTCCAGCGATCTGCAACTGGTCCCGATTCGCCAACTCGCGCTGTTTAAAGAGATGCAGGGCGTGAAAGACAACAAAGGCCTGAATGCAGAAGAAAAAACCAGCAAAACCTCGGCGCTGAAAGCACAGCTTGATGATCTCGACCGTCTGACCGCCGCGCTGGGCGCCATGACCAGCGTCACCAAAGCAGTGCAGTAACCCTGATGCCCGGTGGCGCTTCGCTTACCGGGCCTACAGGACATCGTAGGCCGGATAAGGCGCAAGCGCCGCCATCCGGCAATAACCGACGCACGGAGCTAAATATGCAAACCATCACCGTCGCCCCGCCCAAGCGTAGCTGGTTCTCGCTGCTGAGCTGGGCCATTCTTCTCGCCGTGCTGGTGGTCTCGTGGAAAGGCGCCGAAATGGCCCCGCTCACGCTGATCCAGGATTCCGGCAATATGGCAACCTTCGCTGCCGACTTCTTCCCACCTGACTTCAGCCAGTGGCAGGACTATCTCGGTGAAATGGCCGTCACGCTACAAATCGCCGTCTGGGGTACCGCCCTCGCCGTGGTGTTGTCGATTCCGTTCGGTTTGATGTGCGCCGATAACCTCGTGCCGTGGTGGATTTACCAGCCGATGCGTCGCCTGATGGATGCCTGTCGCGCCATCAACGAAATGGTCTTCGCCATGTTGTTTGTCGTCGCCGTTGGTTTGGGTCCGTTCGCCGGGGTAATGGCGTTGTTTATCCACACCACCGGGGTGCTCTCCAAGCTGCTTTCCGAAGCGGTAGAGGCCATTGAACCCGGTCCGGTAGAAGGTATTCGCGCCACCGGAGCCAACAAGATTGAAGAGATTCTTTACGGCGTTCTGCCACAGGTCATGCCGCTGCTCATCTCCTACTCGCTGTATCGCTTTGAGTCCAACGTTCGTTCGGCCACGGTGGTCGGGATGGTGGGAGCCGGTGGTATCGGCGTGACCTTATGGGAAGCGATTCGCGGCTTCCAGTTCCAGCAAACCTGCGCCCTGATGGTGTTAATCATCGTCACCGTCAGTCTGCTGGATTTCCTCTCCCAGCGTTTGCGTAAGCACTTTATCTGACTAGCGAGGCATTGATTGCTATGCACTTGTCTACACATCCGACCAGTTATCCAACGCGTTATCAGGAAATTGCCGCGAGACTTGAGCAGGAGCTTCGTCAACATTATCGCTGCGGTGATTACCTGCCCGCCGAGCATCAACTGGCCGCGCGTTACGAGGTAAACCGCCACACCCTGCGCCGCGCCATTGACCAGTTGGTTGAGCGCGGTTGGGTTCAACGTCGTCAGGGCGTGGGCGTACTGGTGCTGATGCGCCCGTTCGACTACCCGTTGAATGCCCAGGCGCGCTTCAGCCAGAACCTACTGGACCAGGGCAGCCACCCCACCAGCGAAAAACTGCTGGCGGTACTGCGTCCGGCTTCCAGCCACATTGCTGATGCGCTGAGTATTAACGAGGGCGATAACGTCATCCACCTGCGCACCCTGCGACGGGTCAACGGCATCGCCCTGTGCCAAATCGACCACTATTTTTCCGACCTCACTCTCTGGCCGCTATTACAAGGCTTTAACCACGGCTCACTGCACGACTACCTGCGCGAACAGTCGGGCCTGACGCTCCTGCGCACGCAAACGCGTATCAGCGCCCGCCGCGCACAGGCCAAAGAGAGCAAGGTGCTGGAAATCCCCAACATGGCGCCGCTGCTGTGCGTGCGCACCCTGAACCACCGTGAAGGCGAAGAACAGGCCGCGGAATATTCCGTCAGCCTGACCCGCGCCGACATGATCGAATTCACCATGGAGCACTGAATGCATTTCGATACCGCCACTCGCCAGCGTTGGATGCGCGCGCTGGCTTACAGCAAGGCCGATGCCCTGAATGCGCGTATCAAGGCGCTCAAACTGACGCCGGACTATGAGCTTATCCGCGCCCCGGAAAGCGGACTGATGCAGATCCAGGCCCGCATGGGCGGCACCGGTAATCGCTTCTTTGCGGGCGACACCACGCTCACCCGCGCGGTTATTCGCCTGAAGAGCGGCACGCTGGGCTACAGCTACCTGCTGGGTCGCAATAAACAACACGCCGAGCAGTGCGCGGTAATTGACGCATTGCTGCAGGAACAGACGCATTTCCAGAACCTAATGGAAACCTTAATTGCCCCGCTGGAAGCGGAACGCGACGCGTTGATCAGCGCACGCCGTGCCGAAGTCAACGCCAGCCGGGTCGACTTCTTCACGCTGGTACGCGGAGATAACGCATGACCTTACAAACCGCCTTTAATTTACCTGTTCAGGATGCCCAACAGAGCTTTCGTCGTCTGCTGAAGGCCATGAGCGAGCCGGGTGTAATCGTCGCCCTGCATCAACTGAAACACGGCTGGCAGCCGCTGGGTCTGGCCACCACCAGCGTGCTGCTGACGCTGGTCGATGGCGACACGCCTGTCTGGCTGGCACCCTCGATAGATAACGATATCGCCCGGCAGAACCTGCGTTTTCACACCAACGCGCCGCTGGTGGACCAGCCGCAACAGGCCGCCTTTGCTGTCGCCGACGAACGCATCAGCAGCGAACAGCTGAATGCCCTCTCCGCGGGTTCTGCTGTGGCACCAGAGACCAGTGCCACATTGATTGTACAGGTTGCAGGCTTAAGCGGCGGACGCATGCTGCGTCTGACCGGAGCGGGCATTGCCGAAGAACGCATGATCGCGCCACAGCTACCGGAATGTCTGATTCACGAACTTACCGAGCGCCCACATCCGTTCCCGCTGGGGGTCGATCTGATCCTTACCTGCGGTGAACGACTGCTGGCTATTCCGCGAACCACCCATGTGGAGGTGTGCTGATGTATGTCGCCGTCAAAGGGGGCGAAAAGGCGATAGACAACGCCCATGCCCTGCAGGAAAGTCGACGCCGGGGCGATGAGAGCATTGCTGAACTGAGCGTGGCGCAAATCGAACAACAGATGAACCTGGCCGTCGACCGGGTGATGACCGAAGGCGGCATTGCCGACCGCGAGCTGGCGGCACTGGCGCTAAAACAGGCCAGCGGCGATAACGTCGAAGCCATCTTTCTGCTACGCGCCTATCGCACCACACTGCCAAAGCAGACGGTTAGCGAACCGATTAACAGCGCAGAAATGCGCCTTGAGCGCCGAATTTCTGCGGTCTATAAGGACATTCCCGGCGGACAGCTGTTAGGCCCCACCTACGATTACACCCATCGCCTGCTGGATTTTACCCTGCTGGCCAATGGTGAAACGCCACCGCTGCGCAGCGCAGAAAATACGCAGGACGCCTCTCCGCACGTCTTTTCTCTGCTGGCAAATCAAGGACTGGCAAAACGTGAAGAGGATAGCGGCACGACGCCTGACGATATCACCCGCACCCCCCCCGTTTATCCCTGCTCACGCGCTTCGCGACTGCAACAGCTGATGCGCGGTGACGAAGGCTACCTGCTGGCACTGGCCTACTCCACCCAGCGTGGCTACGGGCGCAACCATCCGTTCGCCGCGGAGATCCGCAGCGGTTATGTGGCTCTGGAAACCGTGCCGGAAGAGCTGGGGTTTGCGGTGAACGTCGGCGAACTTCTAATGACTGAATGTGAAATGGTTAACGGCTTTGTCGCGCCAGAAAACGAATCCCCCCATTTTACCCGCGGTTACGGGCTGGTGTTCGGCATGAGCGAACGTAAAGCGATGGCGATGGCACTGGTTGACCGCGCCCTACAGGCAGCCGAATACGATGAAACGGTCACGGGACCGGCGCAGGACGAAGAGTTCGTACTGGCGCATGCGGATAACGTCGAGGCGGCGGGTTTTGTTTCGCACCTCAAGCTCCCCCATTACGTCGATTTCCAGGCAGAACTGGAACTGCTTAAACGCCTGCAACAGGAGGCCGACCGTGACCACTAACCTCTCCGGCTACAACTTTGCTTATCTTGATGAGCAGACCAAACGCATGATCCGTCGCGCAATTTTGAAAGCGGTGGCCATCCCCGGTTATCAGGTGCCGTTTGGCGGACGCGAAATGCCAATGCCGTACGGCTGGGGTACGGGCGGCATTCAGCTTACCGCCAGTGTGATTGGCGAACCGGATGTACTGAAAGTGATTGACCAGGGGGCGGATGACACCACCAACGCCGTGTCGATCCGCAACTTCTTCAAGCGCGTAACCGGCGTTAACACCACCGAACGTACAGAAGACGCCACGCTAATTCAGACCCGCCACCGCATTCCGGAAACGCCGCTGGTGGAAGATCAGATAATCATCTTCCAGGTGCCAATCCCCGAGCCGCTGCGTTTTATTGAACCGCGCGAAACGGAAACCCGCACCATGCATGCACTGGAAGAGTACGGCATCATGCAGGTAAAACTGTATGAAGATATCGCCCGCTTCGGCCATATCGCCACCACCTACGCCTATCCAGTGAAGGTTAACAGCCGCTACGTGATGGACCCGTCGCCCATCCCGAAATTCGACAACCCGAAGATGGACATGATGCCTGCCCTGCAATTGTTCGGTGCAGGCCGCGAAAAACGTATCTATGCCGTACCACCGTATACACGGGTGGAAAGCCTCGATTTCGACGATCACCCGTTTACCGTGCAGAGCTGGGATGAACCTTGCGCCATCTGCGGATCAACCCATAGCTATCTCGACGAAGTGGTGCTCGATGACAGCGGCAAACGCATGTTTGTCTGCTCCGACACCGACTACTGCCGCCAACAGAGCGAGGCCCTCAGCCAATGACGCAACCGCTGCTTTCAGTCAACAACCTGACCCATCTCTACGCGCCGGGCAAAGGCTTCAGCGATGTCTCTTTTGACCTGTGGCCTGGCGAAGTGCTGGGCATCGTTGGGGAATCCGGTTCCGGTAAAACTACGCTGCTGAAATCTATCTCTTCACGGCTGACGCCACAAAACGGTGAGATTTTGTATCAGAACCGTTCGCTGTACGGCATGAACGAAGCCGACCGTCGCCGCCTGCTGCGCACGGAATGGGGCGTAGTGCACCAGCATCCGATGGACGGCCTGCGCCGCCAGGTTTCCGCTGGCGGTAATATTGGTGAACGCCTGATGGCCACCGGGGCTCGCCACTACGGCGACATCCGTACCACCGCCCAGCGCTGGCTGGAAGAGGTGGAAATCCCCGCCTCACGTATCGACGACCTGCCGACCACCTTCTCCGGCGGCATGCAGCAGCGTTTACAGATCGCCCGCAACCTCGTCACCCATCCCAAACTGGTGTTTATGGACGAACCGACCGGCGGCCTGGACGTCTCGGTACAGGCCAAGCTGCTCGACCTGCTGCGTGGCCTGGTGGTGGAACTGGATCTGGCAGTGGTGATTGTCACCCATGATTTGGGCGTGGCACGTCTGCTGGCAGACCGTTTGCTGGTGATGAAGCAGGGCCAGGTGGTGGAAAGTGGGTTAACCGATCGCGTGCTCGACGATCCGCATCATCCGTATACCCAATTGCTGGTGTCGTCGGTGTTGCAGAACTGATTTTTTGTTGTGCCGGATGGCGGCTACGCCTTATCCGGCCTACGGAGCGGCATCGCTTGTGCCGGATGGCGGCTGCGCCTTATCCGGCCTACGGAGCGGCATCGCTTGTGCCGGATGGCGGCTGCGCCTTATCCGGCCTACGGAGCGGCATTGGTTGTAGGCCTGATAAGCGCAGCGCCATCAGGCAATCGAACGCACAAATGTTTAAAGAGGCTAAAAATGAACGCGATCCGCGTTGAAAATGTCAGTAAAACCTTCGTGCTCCACCAGCAAAACGGCGTGCGTCTGCCGGTGCTGCAAAACGCGACTCTGGACGTTAAAAACGGCGAATGCGTCGTGCTGCACGGCCATTCCGGCAGCGGTAAATCGACGCTGCTACGTTCGCTGTATGCCAACTACCTGCCAGATGAAGGGCATATCCATATTCGCCATAGCGGCGAATGGGTGGATCTGGTGCAGGCTCCGGCCCGTAAAGTGCTGGAGGTCCGTCGTTCAACTATCGGCTGGGTAAGTCAGTTCCTGCGCGTGATCCCTCGAATTTCCGCGCTGGATGTGGTGATGCAGCCACTGCTGGATCTGGGCGTATCTCGTGAGGAATGTGCCGCCAAAGCCGCAAGCCTGCTCACCCGCCTGAATGTTCCTGAGCGCTTATGGCATCTCGCGCCATCAACCTTTTCCGGCGGCGAACAGCAGCGCGTCAACATCGCCCGTGGGTTTATTGTCGATTACCCCATTCTGCTGCTCGATGAGCCTACCGCCTCGCTGGACGCCAAAAACAGCGCCGCCGTGGTGGCGCTGATTGAAGAAGCAAAAGCCCGCGGCGCGGCAATTGTCGGCATTTTTCACGATCAAACCGTGCGTGACCGCGTCGCGGATCGTCTGCACCTGATGGGAACAACAGCATGATTATCAACAACGTAAAGCTGGTGCTGGAAGATGAAGTGGTGCAAGGATCGCTGGAGATTGAAGGCGGGGTTATTCGCACTTTTGCCGAAAGCCAGAGCAGCTTGCCTGAAGCGCTGGACGGTGAAGGCGGCTGGCTGCTGCCGGGGCTTATTGAACTGCATACCGATAACCTCGACAAGTTCTTTACCCCACGCCCAAAAGTAGACTGGCCTGCCCACTCAGCGATGAGCAGCCACGATGCTTTAATGGTTGCCAGCGGTATTACCACCGTGCTGGACGCGGTGGCGATTGGCGATGTGCGCGACGGCGGCGACCGTCTGGAAAATCTGGAGAAGATGATTAATGCGGTGGAAGAGACGCAGAAGCGCGGTGTCAACCGTGCCGAACATCGTCTGCATCTGCGCTGCGAGCTGCCGCACCACACCACCCTGCCGCTGTTTGAAAAGCTGGTTGGTCGTGAGCCGGTGACGCTGGTGTCGCTGATGGATCACTCACCGGGCCAGCGTCAGTTCGCCAACCGTGAAAAGTACCGCGAGTACTATCAGGGCAAGTATTCGCTGACCGACGAGCAGATGGCCCGCTATGAAGAAGAGCAACTCGCCCTGGCGGCACGCTGGTCACAACCCAACCGCACCGCCATCGCACAGATGTGTCGTGAACGGCAGATTGCACTGGCGAGCCACGATGACGCCACCCACGATCATGTGCTGGAATCGCATCAACTTGGCAGCGTGATTGCCGAATTTCCCACGACGTTCGAAGCCGCCGAAGCCTCGCGCCAGCATGGCATGAACGTGCTGATGGGCGCGCCGAATATCGTGCGCGGCGGTTCGCACTCCGGCAACGTAGCGGCCCATAAGCTGGCCGAACTGGGGCTACTGGATATCCTCTCTTCCGATTACTACCCCGCCAGTCTGCTCGACGCAGCGTTTCGTGTCGCGGATGACGATACCAACCGTTTTACGCTGCCACAGGCTATTCGTCTGGTTACCCGTAATCCAGCGCGGGCGTTGAATCTTGACGACCGTGGCGTGGTTGCCGAAGGAAAACGTGCAGACCTGGTGCTGGCACACCGCAAAGGCGGCAACATCCATATCGACCACGTCTGGCGTCAGGGCAAAAGGGTATTCTGACTATGGGTAAACTGATCTGGCTGATGGGGCCATCCGGCTCCGGAAAGGACAGTCTGCTGGCGGAACTCCGCCTACAGGAACCGGCACAATTGCTGGTGGCACATCGTTACATCACCCGGGCGGCCAATGCCGGGAATGAAAACCACATCGCCCTCAGTGAACAAGAGTTTTTTACCCGTGCCGGGCAAAACCTGCTGGCGCTAAGCTGGCATGCCAACGGTTTGTACTACGGCGTCGGCGTGGAGATTGATCTCTGGCTGCATGCCGGTTTTGATGTGGTGGTCAACGGTTCACGCGCCCATCTGCCGCAGGCGCAATCACGCTATGGCACGGCTTTAATGCCTATCTGCTTACAGGTTTCTCCGACGATTTTACGCCAACGTCTGCAGGCACGCGGACGGGAAAGTGAAACGGAAATCGCTGCCCGCCTTGAACGCGCAGCCCGCTACGCGCCTTACGACTGCCACGTCCTCAATAACGATGGAAGTTTGCTACAGTCAGTCGATACACTGCTCACCCTGATGGGACGCAAGGAGAAGAAACATGTCTGTCTGTGAATTACGCCGCGCTACGCTGTACGACACCGATGCGGTTTACGCGCTGGTCTGCGAACTGAAGCAGGGTAAATTCGATCACCAGGCCTTTAGCACCGGGTATATAGCAAATCTGCAAGACCCCAATATGCACTACCAACTGGCGCTGCTTGACGGACAGGTCATCGGATTAATCGGTCTGCATTTGCAGTTTCATCTGCACCACGCTAACTGGATTGGTGAGATTCAGGAACTGGTGGTGATGCCACAGGCTCGGGGGTTGAAGGTAGGCAGCCAGTTGCTGGCCTGGGCCGAAGCCACCGCGCGCGAAGCGGGGGCGGAAATGACCGAGCTTTCCACCAGCACGCAGCGCCTTGATGCGCATCGTTTTTACCGCCGCGAAGGCTATACGCAAAGCCATTTTCGCTTTACCAAGCCGTTGTAAGGGGATGCGATGAGTCTGACCATTACGCTTACAGGAACCGGCGGCGCACAGTTGGTACCGGCTTTTGGCTGCAACTGTGCCGCTTGCCAACGAGCACGTTTACAGGCGCAATACCGCCGACGCCCCTGCAGTGGCGTGGTCAAATTCAACGACGCGGTGACGCTTCTGGATGCAGGGCTCCCCCATCTGATGGACGACTGGCCAGCAGGCAGTTTCCAGCAGTTCCTGCTCACTCACTATCATATGGATCATGTACAGGGACTGTTTCCGCTGCGTTGGGGGGTGGGGAAAACGATCCCGGTGTACGGCCCACCGGATGAACAGGGCTGCGACGATCTGTTTAAGCACCCCGGTATTCTGGATTTTAGCCAGACCGTCGCACCGTTTGTGGTGTTCGATTTACAGGGATTGCAGGTGACCCCTTTACCGCTCAACCACTCGAAGCTGACGTTTGGCTATCTGCTGGAAACCGCGCACAGCCGCGTGGCGTGGCTCTCCGATACCGCCGGGCTTCCCGACAAGACGCTGAAGTTTCTGCACAATAACCAGCCGCAAGTGATTATCATTGACTGCAGTCACGCCCCACGCGCCGAGCCGCCACGCAATCACAACGATGTAAATACCGTCATCGCCCTAAACGAGGTTATCCGCTGCCCACGGGTGATCCTGACGCACATCAGCCATCAGTTCGACCTGTGGATGATGGAAAATCCACTACCGGCAGGGTTTGAAGCCGGGTATGACGGAATGGAGATTGTGCTGGAGTAAGGAAATTTGCCGGATGCGATGAAAACATCTTATCCGGCCTACAAACAGATGGTTAAGCGGTTCCAGGTATTCATATTGCAGGATATCACCCACAGTCGTTGGTTTTCTGGATGCCTGTTTCATATCGTTACAGCTAACGATCGTAGTCCTCTTCCATTCTGCGTTCGTCGTCTTCTAACTGACGCCGTTCTTGATCGAGCTGGCGCTGACGGTCATCCAGTTGGCGACGGCGGTCTTCGAACTGGCGACGACGATTGTCGTACTGCCTACGGCGATCGTCACTCATCTGACGCTGCCAGCCATCATCACGTGAGTCGTCATAATCCCGATTGTTATCCGGATTATAAGCATCGCTGACGGCGCGTTGAATATTGCCAATGGCGTCATCAATAATGTCTGCATGCGCCGAAATCGTCGTCAACATCAACAAACTGAATAAAAAGAGCGTCGGGGAGCGTTTCATAAAACCAGCCTCATAAAGAAACTGGCTCCACGGTAATCAAAGTGCTTTGACGCGAGTAGCGGAGGAATCTCAATTACGTGCGCGTCGCAGCGCCTGGGCCAGTTCCCCTCGAGTAAACGGTTTACGCAATAGCGCCACATCCGGCAGTGCCGGATTATGCGCCGGGCGTAAATCCTGGCCGCTAATCAGCAGAATATTCAGTTGGGGATAATGCTTCAGGGCATGATTGACCACATCCGCACCACTCAATCCGCCTGGCAACATTAAGTCACTGACAAGAATATCAATCTCTGCTGAAGCCGCCAGCATATGCATTGCCTGTTCACCGTTAGCGGCTTCGAGCGTCAGGTAGCCCAAAAGGTGTAACTGTTCGCACAACGTCTGACGCACATCGGCCTCATCTTCAAGCACCAGAACCAGCTTCTCACCGCGGGTCGCAGGATGCTCTGCTATCGGTTCGACCGGAACTTGCACTGGCACAACGGCACGAGGAAGCTGTAATCTGACGGTGGTTCCCTGCCCCGGCGCGCTTTCGATCTCTACGCGACCGCCAGATTGACGCACAAAGCCGTACACCATCGACAGCCCCAGCCCACTCCCACTACCGGTTTGTTTGGTCGTGAAGAACGGTTCGAAGACCTGTGCCTTAATTTCCTGTGACATGCCACTGCCCTGGTCAGCCACTTCCAGCATCACCATGTCCTGCTTGCGGCCATCGCTACGCGTAACGCGCTGATTCCATGAACGGATCTTAATTATACCGGCCTGCCCATCCATCGCATCACGGGCGTTCATCACCAGATTGATAATGGCGTTTTCCAACTGGCTGACGTCAATCCACGCCGGCCAGGCGGGGGATTGGGCCTCGATTTCCAGGGTCAATGTGGCAGGTAGCGAATGACGCATCAACTCTCCCAGGTTTTCCAGCAGCGTTTTCAGCTCTACCGCGTGCGGATGCAAAGACTGTTTGCGTGAAAAGGCCAGCAGCCGCTGGGTCAGCAGCGCCCCACGTTCAGCCGCTTTTAGCGCCCGATGAATCCGCGGCGCATCGGGCGAATCCGGATTCACCAGATCCAGACTGCCGATAATCACCGCCAGCAAGTTATTGAAATCATGCGCCAGCCCCCCCGTCAGTTGCCCTACCGCTTTCAGCTTTTGGCTGTGAAGCAGCGCTTCTTCCAGCCCCTGGCGCTCGGTGCGGTCGATTTCCATCTGGCTGGTTTTTTCTTTTAGCAAGCGGGTGGTGTGCTCCAGCGACGCCGTATTACGGGCGAATACACTAAAGGCACGCGCCAGTTCGCCCAGCTCATCGCGGCGTTGTAGAGCCGGGACGCTGACGTCCGATTCACCGTGCGCCAGTCGGGTCATCGCTCGCGAAATGGCGGTCAGGTTGGAGCCAAGATTGCGGTAGATATACCAGCCAGCAAAACCGGTGATCACCACCGCCAGCAGCGCAAAGACCAGAATAAACAACGCGCCGGATTGCAGCTCCTGGTGGCTTTGCGCCACCCGCTGTTCGGAGATTAACGCCACCTGCGAAGCATACTGGTTGATATCACTGTTGAGGATCGCGACCAGCGCTTTGATATGAAACATATACCAGTTGATCGCCAGATCGCTTTGTTCCAGGGCGGCAGAAAGCGGCTCCAGCTTATGCAGTTCCTGATTGAAATCATTGAGAATACGGCTAATCAGCAGGTTACTGGCTTGCAGAGGCAGCGCAGGCATCACGCCGTCCAGTTGTTTGACCACCGATCGCGGCGTAGGTGTTTCAATGGCGGCCATAATTAAGCGATCCATTTGATCCAGCAGCGCGTCATCCTGTGCGTCAGTCAACTTTTGCAGATGGCGTAAGTAGCTTTGATTCTGATACAGCGAACTGAGTAGCGCGTTACGCTCCAGATGCCGCCGCTGTCCGCGCTGCAACATACCTTCCACACTGCTTTGCAGCTCATTGCTGCGTTGAATAATACGCTCAACCAACCCCGGCTCCTGCTGTGCCAGCGGCGCAGCGGCCAGTTGTTCCAGCGACTGCTTCAGCGCCCGCTGGGTCTCCTGTAGACGTTCCGCTTCGCCTTTGTATTCCAGCGCCCCCACTACCTGAGATAGCCGCACCGCCGCCGTTGCTACATTTGCCGTATCGCGCGCCAGATTCATGCTGCCGGTCATGTCATCAACCGTTTGTTGCTGCACCTGCTCCTGAATCTGACTGGCATGCTGAAAACCCAGCACCGCTACGCCGCTGACCATCAACGTGACCGCCACCACCAGCAGGTTGAAAAACAGTAATCGCCCGCGCGCGCTGGCGAAAAAGTGACGTCCCGGTTGCGGCATATCACGCTCCATGAAGAAAAATCGCAATATGACAAATATGAACGGCTTCTGACATTTTGCATTTACATTCCTGTGATGGACTGCTGATATCGGCCACCCCGCAGGAGATCCGCGATGAGCAGGACACCGGTTCTGGAAATGCGCAACATTGCCAAAGCGTTTGGCAAATTTTACGCGCTGAAAGGGGTCGATTTAACGGTCTGGCCGGGTGAGATCCATGCCCTGATGGGCGAAAACGGCGCGGGGAAAAGCACCCTGATGAAGATCCTTGCGGGGGCCTATACCGCCACCAGCGGCGAGATCCTGATTGACGGACAGCCTTTTAATATTCGTGGACCCAAGGATGCGTTAAGTGCCGGCATTACCCTGATTTATCAGGAGATGCAGCTCGCACCTAACCTGACGGTAGCGGAGAATATCTTCCTCGGCAGTGAATTGTCGCGCGGTGGTCTGGTCCAGCGCAAAGAGATGGTGATGCAGTCGCAGAAAGTTATCGACCGACTCGGAGCCCAGTTTAAGGCCAGCGACCGGGTAATGACGCTGACCATCGCCGAGCAGCAGCAGGTCGAAATCGCCCGCGCCCTACACCGTAACAGCCGTATCCTGGTCATGGATGAACCCACCGCCGCCCTCTCCTCGCGTGAGACGCACCGCCTGTTTGAACTGATCATGCGCCTGCGCGATGAAGGAATGGCGATTATCTATATCAGTCACCGCATGGCGGAAGTCTATGAATTGTCCGATCGCGTCAGCGTCCTGCGCGATGGGCAGTATGTCGGTAGCCTGACCCGCGACAAGCTTAATGCTGCGGAACTGGTGCGCATGATGGTGGGCCGTCCGCTAAGCGATCTGTTCAACAAAGAACGCGATATTCCCTTAGGCAAAGCGCGCCTGAACGTTCATCACCTGACTGATGGCAACAAAGTGCAACCGTGCAGCTTGCTGGTGCGCTCCGGGGAGATCGTCGGCCTTGCGGGTCTGGTGGGAGCCGGACGTTCTGAACTGGCGCAACTGATTTTTGGCGTACGCAAAGCCATCGGCGGCATGATTGAAGTCGACGGCGAACCGGTGGTGATCCACTCCCCGCGTGAAGCAATTGACCACGGCATTGGCTTTCTGACCGAGAACCGCAAAGAACAGGGGTTATTTTTAGAACTGGCGGCCGCGGAGAACATCACCATGGCGACGCTGGAACGTGACGCCAACTGGGGCATGCTCGATCGCAAAAAAGCGCAGGCCATTTCCGATGACGCGATTCAATTACTCAACATCCGCGTGCCGCATGCTCAGGTACGGGCGGGTGGGCTGTCCGGCGGTAATCAACAAAAATTGCTGATTTCACGCTGGGTGGCGATCGGCCCGCGCATTTTGATCCTCGATGAACCCACGCGCGGCGTAGACGTCGGCGCCAAAAGCGAGATCTACCGGATCATGAACGATATGGCGCGCAAAGGCGTGGCGATCCTGATGATCTCCAGTGAATTGCCGGAAGTGGTCGGCATGAGCGATCGGGTATATGTCATGCGGGAAGGCAGTATTGCCGGCGAACTGGACGGGAAAAGCATTACCCAGGAAAACATTATGACGCTGGCAACCGGCGTGAACGACTCCCATCATCAGGCGGTGCCCCATGAATAATCCAACCCCTCCCCAGCAAGTGGCGAAATCCGCCTCTGCGAAAAAGATGTTGATGAGCGATCTCATGCAAACGGTCGGCATCTTACCCATTCTGATCCTGATTGTGGCCGTGTTTGGCTTTATCGCGCCAAACTTTTTTACTGAGAGCAACCTGCTGAATATTACCCGCCAGGCGTCGATCAATATCGTGCTGGCGGCTGGCATGACTTTCATCATCCTGACCGGCGGGATCGATCTCTCCGTCGGTTCAATTCTCGGCACCACCGCCGTTGCGGCCATGGTCGTTTCTCTTATTCCTGAGTTTGCCATGCTGTCGATTCCGGCGGCGCTGATGCTCGGCCTGGTGCTGGGGCTGTTCAATGGCGCGCTGGTCGCCTTCGCCGGACTGCCGCCGTTTATCGTCACGCTTGGGACTTATACCGCGTTACGCGGCGCGGCGTACCTGCTGGCGGATGGCACGACGGTTATCAACTCCAACATCAGCTTTGAGTGGATCGGCAATAACTATCTCGGTCCGGTACCGTGGCTGGTGGTGATTGCGTTGGCGGTGGTGGTGGTGTGCTGGTTCATTCTGCGCCGCACCACGCTGGGCGTCCATATCTACGCGGTTGGCGGCAATATGCAGGCCGCACGTTTAACCGGTATCAAAGTCTGGCTGGTGCTGCTGTTCGTCTATGGCATGAGCGGTCTGCTCTCGGGCCTTGGTGGGGTGATGAGCGCCTCGCGGCTGTACAGCGCCAACGGCAACTTAGGGATGGGTTATGAGCTGGACGCGATTGCCGCGGTGATCCTCGGCGGCACCAGCTTTGTCGGCGGTATTGGCACCATCACCGGCACGCTGGTAGGGGCGCTGATTATTGCCACGCTTAATAACGGCATGACGCTAATGGGCGTCTCCTATTTCTGGCAACTGGTGATCAAAGGGGCGGTGATCATCATAGCGGTGCTGATCGACAAATACCGTACCCGACACCATCAAAGTGCATAGACAAGCTTACTGGCCTACTCATTCGTAGGCCTGATAAGCGCAGCGCCATGAGGCGTATAACAACAATACCCTACGTGAGGAAACGAGTATGCGTTTGAAGCCATTAGTGACCGCGCTCTGTGCTGGCGCACTGCTTGCTGCAGGTCCGTTTGTGCAGGCAAAAGAACTGAAATCGATCGGCGTCACGGTGGGCGACCTTGCCAACCCGTTCTTCGTGCAAATCACCAAAGGTGCGGAGCTGGAAGCGCGTAAACTGGCCGGTGATAACGTCAAAGTAACGTTGGTATCCAGCGGCTACGATCTGGGGCAACAGGTATCGCAGATCGACAACTTTATTGCCGCCAAAGTCGACATGATCATTCTTAACGCAGCGGATTCCAAAGGCATCGGTCCGGCGGTAAAACGGGCGAAAGACGCGGGGATTGTGGTGGTCGCCGTTGACGTGGCGGCGGAAGGGGCTGATGCAACCATCACCTCCGATAACACCCAGGCAGGCGAAATGGCCTGTAAATACATTACCGACCGCCTGAAAGGCAAAGGCAACGTGGTGATCATCAACGGGCCGCCGGTTTCCGCTGTTCAGAACCGCGTGGAAGGCTGCCAGACTGAATTCAAACGCCATCCCGATATCAAGGTGCTATCACATAACCAAAACGCCAAAGGCAGTCGCGAAGGCGGCCTGGAGATCATGACCGCGTTGCTGGCGGCGAATCCGAAGATCGACGGCGTATTCGCCATTAACGATCCGACGGCGATCGGTGCCGATCTGGCAGCGAAACAGGCACAGCGCAATGAATTCTTTATTGTCGGCGTAGATGGATCGCCGGACGGCGAAGAAGCGTTGAAGCGCGAAAACTCACTATTTGTGGCGACTCCGGCACAAGATCCGCAGGTAATGGCAGCCAAGGCAGTCGAAATCGGCTATGACATATTACAGGGGAAACCCGCGCCGAAAGAACCTGTGCTGATCCCAGTGACGATGATCGATAAAAACAACGTCGGTAGCTATAAGGGTTGGACGGTGAAATAACCCGCTACAACAACGCCGGATGGCGGCAAAAATGCCGTATCCCACCTACAAGATCGATATGAATTTGTAGGCCGGATAAGCACAGCGCCATTCGGCATTATACTCAGGAGAATTCTGTCCATGAAACGCTCCGCAATAAACGAAATTCTTGGCCACACACGCCAGTTTTTTTCCCAGCACGACGTGCATCTCCCCGCTTTCGCCAGTTTCCCGCCCACGCAATGGCGAAAACTTGATGCTTCCGCCTGGAGTGAAGTCTTTGACCTCAAATTAGGTTGGGATGTCACCGCATTTGGCGGCGACAATTTCGCCGCTCAGGGCTTAACGCTGTTCACCCTGCGAAATGGCTCGCCAAAAGGTATGCCATACGAGAAGTGCTACGCAGAGAAAATCATGCATGTTCGCGATGCCCAGGTTACGCCGATGCATTTTCACTGGCGCAAGCGTGAAGACATCATTAATCGCGGCGGCGGCAATCTGATTGTCGAACTGTGGAACGCCGGTATCAGAGAACAAACAGAGGACAGCGACGTCAATGTGGTCATTGATGGTTGCCGACAAATCCATGCTGCAGGTAGCCAGCTACGCCTGGCACCAGGGGAAAGCATCTGTCTGACGCCCGGTCTGTATCACAGCTTCTGGGCTGAGGAAGGGTTTGGTGACGTGCTGGTCGGTGAGGTTTCTTCCGTCAATGACGACGACCACGATAACCATTTTCTGCAACCGATAGCCCGCTATAACGACATTGAAGAAGACGAACCGGCGCATCTGGTGCTGTGTAACGAGTACCGCCTGTTCCGTTAACCAAGGAGCGTATTATGCCGTTAATTTCCCTCGCCGATGGGCTTGCCCATGCCCGCGAGCACCGCTATGCCTTAGGGGCATTTAACGTACTGGACTCACACTTCCTGCGCGCGCTGTTTGCCGCCGCAAAACAGGAACGTTCGCCTTTTATTATCAACATTGCCGAAGTGCATTTTAAATATATCTCGCTAGACTCCCTCGTCGAAGCGGTCAAATTTGAAGCCGCACGCCATGATATTCCGGTGGTACTAAACCTTGACCACGGCCTGCACTTTGAGTCAGTGGTTCGGGCGCTGCGCTTAGGCTTCAGTTCGGTCATGTTTGATGGTTCCACGCTGGAATACGAAGACAATATCCGTCAAACCCGCGAAGTCGTGAAGATGTGTCATGCGGTGGGTGTGTCGGTGGAAGCAGAGCTAGGTGCGGTGGGCGGCGATGAAGGCGGAGCACTGTATGGTCATGCCGATGAATCATTGTTTACCGACCCCATGCTGGCACGGGATTTCGTCGATCGAACCGGTATTGATGCGCTGGCAGTTGCTATTGGCAATGCACACGGCAAGTACAAAGGCGTGCCACAACTCGATTTTCCCCGTCTGGACGCTATTCGCCAACAGGCGGCAATTCCGCTGGTACTACACGGCGGCTCCGGCATTAGCGACGACGATTTCCGTCGGGCAATCGAGCTTGGCATTCACAAAATCAACTTCTACACCGGTATGTCGCAGGCGGCACTGGCTGCGGTAGAGTCGCGTATGGCTAATCGCCAGCCGCTGTACGACGAATTCGCCGAACTGCTGCTGAGTATTGAGGAAGCCATTACCGATACCGTTTCTGAACAGATGCGTATTTTTGGTAGCGCGGGGCAGATCTGATGGAACGTAAAGGCATTATCGCCGCAGGTAACATGCTGGTCGATCATGTACATCAGATTGTGCAGTGGCCAGAACGCGGCTGGCTGGCGGAGATAACCCATAGCGAACACGCAACGGGGGGGGCTCCGCTTAACGTATTGCTCACGCTGGCAAAAATGCACACCGGGCTACCGTTGCAGGCAGTGGGCTTAATTGGCAAGGACAGCGATGGCGACTACATCATGGCGATGCTGGAACAGTATCACGTTAATCGCCAGCATGTTCAGCGCACGACATCAGCCCCCACGTCAATGTCGCAGGTGATGACCGATCCCAGCGGCCAGCGCACCTTTTTTCACTCACCGGGCGCCAATCGGCTACTCGATCTGCCTGCGTTTGAGCTGCTGGATACCTCGATGAAAATTTTCCATCTGGGCTATCTGCTGTTGCTCGATAGTCTGGACATGCCTGACGACGAGTTCGGTACGCGAAGCGCACGACTACTGGCACAAATGCGTGAAAATGGCTTTGAAACGTCACTGGATCTGGTCTCACGCAAAGGCGATCCTCGCTACCAGCCACTGGTGATGCCAGCGCTTCGCCATCTTGACTATCTGGTGATCAATGAACTGGAGGCCGGGGAATTCAGCGGACTGGAGATCCGCCAGCCCAACGGCGAATTGCATATTCCGCACATCGCTACCGCCGCCCGTGAACTACTGGACGCGGGTGTACGCCAGCGGGTGGTGATCCACTGTCCGGAAGGCGCATGGGGTGAAGATCCTGATCAGGCTGGCACCTGGATACCCTCACAATTTCTGGCCCAGGAAGAGATCGTCGGCAGTGTCGGGGCAGGAGATGCATTTTGCGCTGGTTTTCTGTATGGCTGCCACGAGCGCTGGTCGTTAGCGGACAGTATCAGGCTGGCACACGCCTGCGCGCGGGCAAGCCTGCTGTGTGCCAATGCAATCGACGGCGCAAAAACGCTGGAGGAGTTAAAAGCCGGAATGGCTGATGCCTGATGCGCTACGCTTATCAGGCATACGGGGTCGTTATCGCTTTTGTAGGCCGGATAAGGCGTTTACGCCGCATCCGGCAACTGCGCAGATCACGCCGCCTTATCGTGATGCTGCACGTCGGCGGCAAAAACATAACCCAGACCGCGCAGGGTTTTAATCAACATTGGCTGATGCGGGTTAGTCTCTATCTTTCGCCGTAGTCGCATGATTAACACATCAATAGTGCGGTCAAACACCTCAACGCTGTCGCTGCGCGTCAACTCCAGCAATTGTTCGCGGCTAAGCACCCGGCGGGCGTTCTGTGCCAGCGCCAGCAGCAGACTGTATTCGCCCTGCGTCAGGTCCACCTTCAACTGCTGAGGATTACGTAACTGACAACCTGCGGTATCCAGATGCCAGCCATTAAAGGATAACCCCGTGGTTTGTGGACCGCTGCTTTCAGGTGTTAAAACACCGACACGCCTGAGCACGGCTTTTACCCGCGCCACCAGTACCCGCGCATTGAACGGTTTGCCGATATAATCGTCAGCCCCCATTTCCAGCCCCACAACCACATCCGATTCGCTACCTAACCCTGTCAGCATCACCACCGGTAATCCTGGCCTGATTTTTTGCACCTGCTGAAGCACCATCAGGCCATTAATATCGGGCAACATCATGTCCAGCAATACCAGCGCGATATCCGGCTGAGTATCAACGCAGCGCAGCGCATCCTGTCCGGTATGACAGGCGGTCACTGCAAAGACGTGTTCACTCAGCACATCCTGGAGCAGTGTGCAGATTGCCTCGTCATCATCCACAACCAGTATGGCTGGCTTCATCGTTCCTCCCCATTTCTGGCCAACTTAAATGAGTGTGATTGATTCTGCACAGAGTGACAGCGATAAGGCACAAGGACATGTGGGAAACATAACCTCGGTCACACTGCCGGGGCGTCACGTATTGAAGATTCGTCACGTCAAATATGACGACAGCCTGTTTTTCGTCAGGGTTTTGCGCAAAATTCGCCCGTATTATCGGCGAATGCCCCTGATAAAAACATGGCATAAAAGATGCATAACGAAAGCGACAAGCGCGTATGCGCGATTTGATTAACTGGAGCGAGACCGATGAAAAAAGTCGTCACGGTTTGCCCATATTGTGCATCAGGTTGCAAAATCAACCTGGTGGTCGATAACGGCAAAATCGTCCAGGCTGAAGCGGCGCAGGGGAAAACCAACCAGGGTACCCTGTGTCTGAAGGGCTACTATGGCTGGGATTTTATTAATGATACCCAGATCCTGACCCCTCGTCTGAAGACCCCAATGATCCGTCGCCAGCGTGGCGGCAAACTGGAATCCGTTTCCTGGGATGAAGCGCTTAATTACGTCGCCGATCGCCTGAGCGCCATCAAAGCGAAGTATGGCCCGGACGCCATTCAGACGACCGGTTCATCTCGCGGTACGGGTAACGAAACCAACTATGTAATGCAAAAATTCGCGCGCGCCGTTATTGGTACCAATAACGTTGACTGCTGCGCTCGCGTCTGACACGGCCCTTCGGTTGCAGGTCTGCACCAATCGGTCGGTAACGGCGCAATGAGTAATGCTATCAATGAAATTGATAACACAGATTTAGTGTTCATCTTCGGGTACAACCCGGCGGATTCCCACCCTATCGTGGCGAATCACGTGATCAACGCTAAACGCAACGGGGCGAAAATTATCGTCTGCGATCCGCGCAAAATTGAAACTGCGCGTATTGCCGACATGCACATCGCGTTGAGAAACGGCTCAAACATCGCGCTGCTTAACGCTATGGGTCATGTCATCATCGAAGAAAAACTGTACGACCAGGCGTTCGTCGCCTCGCGTACGGAAGGATTCGAAGAGTACAGCAAGATTGTCGAAGGCTACACGCCGGAGTCTGTCGAAGATATTACTGGCGTTAGCGCTCAGGATATCCGTCAGGCTGCACGTATGTATGCTTCGGCGAAAAGCGCGGCCATCCTGTGGGGCATGGGTGTTACCCAGTTCTATCAGGGCGTGGAAACCGTGCGTTCACTGACCAGCCTCGCCATGCTGACCGGTAACCTCGGTAAGCCAAGCGTCGGTGTTAACCCGGTTCGTGGCCAGAACAACGTTCAGGGCGCATGTGACATGGGTGCGCTGCCGGATACCTATCCGGGCTATCAGTACGTGAAAGATCCGGCTAACCGCGAGAAATTCGCCAAAGCCTGGGGCGTGGAAAGCCTGCCTGCACACACCGGCTATCGCATCAGCGAGCTGCCGCACCGTGCGGCCCATGGCGAAGTTCGTGCGGCCTACATTATGGGTGAAGATCCATTACAGACCGATGCTGAACTCTCCGCAGTGCGCAAAGGCTTTGAAGATCTGGAACTGGTCATTGTGCAGGATATCTTCATGACCAAAACCGCTGCTGCCGCAGACGTTATTTTACCGTCTACGTCATGGGGTGAGCATGAAGGCGTATTCTCCGCGGCTGACCGTGGCTTCCAGCGCTTCTTTAAAGCTGTTGAACCGAAGTGGGATCTGAAAACGGACTGGCAGATTATCAGTGAAATTGCCACCCGTATGGGTTACCCGATGCACTACAACAACACCCAGGAAATCTGGGACGAGTTGCGTCATCTGTGCCCGGATTTCTACGGTGCCACTTACGAGAAGATGGGCGAACTGGGTTATATCCAGTGGCCTTGCCGCGACACCTCAGACGCCGATCAGGGTACGTCTTACCTCTTCAAAGAGAAGTTTGACACCCCGAACGGCCTGGCGCAGTTCTTCACTTGTGACTGGGTAGCGCCAATCGACAAACTCACCCCAGAGTACCCAATGGTACTGTCAACGGTGCGTGAAGTCGGCCACTACTCTTGCCGTTCTATGACCGGTAACTGTGCGGCACTGGCTGCGTTGGCTGATGAGCCGGGCTATGCCCAGATCAACACTGCTGACGCTGAACGCCTGGGCATTCAGGATGAAGAGCTAGTGTGGGTTAACTCGCGTAAAGGCCGGGTTATCACCCGCGCTGCAGTAAGCGATCGTCCAAACAAAGGCGCGATTTACATGACCTATCAATGGTGGATTGGTGCATGTAATGAACTGGTAACCGAGAACTTAAGCCCGATTACCAAAACGCCGGAGTACAAATACTGTGCCGTTAATGTTGAACGCATTGCCGATCAGCGTGCTGCCGAACAGTATGTGATTGATGAGTACACCAAGCTGAAAGCCAGCCTGCGCGAAAGCGCGATGGGTTAAGCTTCCCCTGACGGCCTCCATTCGGAGGCCGTTTTTTTATGCCAATAATCTCTCTATACTGTCCATTCCCTACTCTAAATCTAAATATAAGATGAAACGACTTTTCGCCTTGATGTTGCTAATAACAGGCTTTGTTCATGCCGAAGAGCCTGGCAGTCAGTTTCTGAAGGCAGCCGAATCTGGAGACCGACGCGCACAATACTTTCTCGCCGATACCTGGTTTAGTTCAGGCGATTTGAGCAAAGCCGAATACTGGGCGCAAAAAGCAGCCGACAGCGGTGATGCGGATGCCTGGGCCTTACTGGCGCAAATTAAGATAACCAACCCAGTCAGTCTGGATTATCCACAAGCCAAAACGCTGGCCGAAAAAGCGACCCAGGCAGGTAGTAAGGCGGGGGAAATTACGCTGGCGAGAATTCTGGTGAACACGCAGGCCGGGCACACAGATTACCCCAAAGCGATTACATTGCTGCAAAACGCCTCGGAAAACCTGGAGAACGACTCCGCTGTCGATGCGCAAATGCTGCTCGGACTGATCTACGCCAATGGCGTGGGTATTCCTGCCGACGATGAGAAAGCCACCTGGTATTTCAAACGTAGCTCGGCCATTTCTCGTACCGGGTATTCCGAATACTGGGCCGGGATGATGTTCTTAAACGGCGAGCAGGGTTTTATTGAAAAGAATAAACAGAAGGCGCTGCACTGGCTGAATCTGAGCTGTACAGAAGGATTCGATACCGGCTGCGAAGAGTTTGATAAGTTAACGAACGGGTAATGGTTTGCATTGCCGGATGAACGTAGTCGTTGTAGGCCTGATAGCGTAGCGCCATCAGGCAACCCGGAGCAGGTTGCCGGATGGCGGCGTTGCCTTATCCGGCCTACAAAGCGGTCTTATCAAACTTACCTAATATTTCACGCTCATAGGCCAGCGCTTTCTTGCGGTCAAATTTGTGTTCCCACTTGGCGATAACCAGTACCGCCAGCGCGTTACCCACCACGTTCAGCGCAGTACGCGCCATATCGAGAATACGGTCAACACCGGCGATAAATGCCAGACCTTCCAACGGGATCCCCACACTGCCCAGCGTCGCCAACAGCACCACAAACGATACGCCCGGCACACCTGCAATCCCTTTCGAGGTTACCATCAGCGTCAGTACCAGCACGATTTCCTGCCACAGCGACAGGTCAATACCGTACAGCTGGGCAATAAAGATAGCGGCGATACTCTGGTACAACGTCGAACCATCCAGGTTGAATGAATAGCCGGTCGGCACCACGAAACTGGTGATTGATGCCGGTGCACCGTAGGCTTCCATTTTCTCAATAATACGCGGCAGTACGCTCTCAGAACTGGCGGTTGAATACGCCAGAATCAGCTCATCCTTCAGGATACGGATTAAGATCCAGATACTCAGACCACAGACACGCGCCACGATACCCAGCACCACCAGTGCAAAGAACAGGATGGCAAAATGCACCAACAGCACCAGCTTCGCCAGCGGCCACAAGGAGGCAAAGCCAAAGTTTGCGACCGTGACGGCGATCAGCGCAAAGACACCGACCGGCGCATAACGCATGACCATGTGGGTCACTTTAAACATGGTTTCGGAGATAGAGCGGAACACGGTAACCAGCGGTTCACGGTGCGTGGCAGGCAGAGAAGACAGACCTAAACCGAACAGCACTGAGAAGAAGATAATCGGCAGCATGTCCCCTTTCGCCATCGACGCAACGATGTTGGTCGGCACCAGTGACAAAATTGTGCCCATCAGGCCATGTGCATGACTCTGCACTTCTGCCGTTGTGCTTTGATATTTCGAAATATCCACGGTCGCCAGCTGCGACATATCAACACCGGTACCTGGCTGGAATACGTTTGCCAGCGTAATACCGAGGATAATCGCCACGGTGGTGATCACTTCGAAATAGATAATGGTTTTGGCGCCAATACGGCCCAGCTGTTTTGCATCCCCCACCCCGGCGATACCCACAATCAGCGTGGAAATCACAATGGGCACGACGATCATTTTAATCAGGTGGATAAAGATATCACCCGCCGGTTGCAGCAGGTTTAACACCAGCCATTCGCGGCTGTCACTATGGTAGTGCAGGTAACTCCCCAGCAAAATGCCCAGCACCATGGCGATGAGGATCTGCCATGCCAGGCTGACTTTCAAATTTTTCATAACAACGGACTTCCTCGATGGAGCGCTATTCCGCATATAAAAATGCGAGAACAGTACATACTGAAAGGGTATGATTTGTGTTGCGTTCGTTTATAGAGTTTTTTAACGCTTATTATCATTATCATTTGCACGCTATCTCGCGCAAGCCTTTCAGAACAGGGGGTTTAGCTGAAATTATGCATAAAAACGCGAGTTTATGTCGGTAATCATGAATAACTTTTTGTTATAAAAG
>NZ_JANEWL010000062.1:0-27315 GCF_028069815.1 Citrobacter sp. Awk 2 | reverse complement strand
ACCTTACCGTAATATATCATTATTAGATCACCCTCATAGATAATTTCATAAATTATATACTCGACAATGAAAGCATTCATCATTTATGTGAAAGGAAATATTTCATTCATATGATTGATGTCAAATGGCTTATTGCGCTTTCTCAGAAAAAATGCTGGGATTTTATTTTGACTGGCCTTGCTAATATGCTAGGGTTTTCTTATCAAGAGGAGCTAATAATGAAAGATAACGATAAAGCATCACCTCCATCAGATGTGTGGGCGATACTCTTCAATGGTTTAGTTAAGGCTATAAAGATGATCTTTTCGATCATTATCACTGTAGCCGGAAGTAAAGCGGTTACCTCAACCGACGATGAAGAACCACATACAGGCTACAGAAACGGACATAGCGGCTACGGTAACTACGGAGAGAATAACCAAAGAATATATTCTGATGATGATTTATAGAAGCAGGCAACAAGGTTTTTTCTATTGCCTGCTTTTTGAGATTATTTTTTTGCTTTAGATGCCCCTTTTGTGGCTACAGTTTTAACGACCTCACCAGCGACGCCGGGTCCTTTAGCCCCAGCTTGCTGTGATCCTTGACTAGCCTTATCAACCCCCGAAGACAGAGCCTGTCCTATATTCACCCCACTCCAGCTCACAGCCCCAAACCAGAACATCGGCAGCACCACATACATCGCCCCCAGCACCAGATTCATGATCCAGCCATCCGAGCCTGTACTGGCAAGCCAGTTATTGAAGCTGTTCGTGTATCCTTTGTAGCTGGCATACATCAGCTCAATGAGTTTGTCATCCAGCCAGCCGCCAAGCTCCCACCAGAACGGGACAAATATCAGCGCAAACATCGCAAAGGTAATGGTGACCACCACTTTCGGATCGTAAGCGCCAAACAGCATAACCAGTGGGATACACACCACGATAGCCATCAGTAAAACAGCGTGAACCATCGGCAGAGCCTGCCGCAGGGCATCAAACGCCGGGAGCTGCGTCACCTGAGCAGAGAGCGCACCAAGACCACTCAGCGCCTGCTTAATGCCGGTATCAATACCCGTTCCCTGCCCCTGCTGATTACCCATCATGTAAGTATCGCCCCCGCCAGACAGGTGCGTGTTCTGCGGACTCACCAGCCAGCGCAACAGGCTTTCTTCCCAGTTACCAGGGGATTTTGCCTTCATCATATTGACCGTTCGGGTATCAAAGCTTTCCAGCAGACGGCTTTTCAGCCCCTTACTCGATGCGCTCCACCAGTCTTTACAGGTTGGATAGCCGCCACGGCCAACATTGGGGTATCCACTGTCCCGGCTTTCGCTATACGACCACGCAGATCGCGGTGACGTCGAGGTGTAATAGTCGTAATACCCTGAAGTATTGAGAAAATAATCAGAACCAATCCAGCCAACTGAATCAATCGTGGCTGCGGTCAGTTTCGGATTGCTGTTCTTCAGCTTGTAATACGACTTCGCATAGCACTGGCTGGCAAACTCCTGAACTTCCTCCCGGATAATGGGATCGATCAGCTTAGTGTGCTGAACTTCAAAACGTAACAATCGAAAGTCATTCCCGCAGGGGATTGAGGCAATGGCCGCGTGCGTCACCCCTTTGGACAGCGAATGCACCAGATACCACCACGCCGGGATTTTCGCCGTCTGGCCGTTGAACTCTGCAATCAGAGGCCCATAGCCGGATTCATCCGGTTTAGGTACGTTCACACCACATTGGGAAGAACGGGTACGATCGAACTTCATCGTTGTGATATCGATATCCTGTATCGGCATCGCGCAGAACATGATCACCACAAAGGCAACATAGATAACATGCTCCATTCGCGGCAATGCCAGCGCCCCCTTGTTGCCTTCGTCATCTCCTTCTTCCCGAACCTTCAGCCAGACACCGGCGATTTTAAACGCCAGCGGAATAGCGAAAATCCCTGTGGTGGTAATAATCATCCACAGCGCGTTGTTGATGAGCCAGCCCATAAAGACCAGCACCATTTCCAGATAGCTGTCAGCCGTCATCACATCCCCCAACGCAAACTGGTGATTTCAATCATCACGAACAGGCAAACCGTCATTATTTCCAGCCGATAAACCTGAAAGCGCCGGGTACAGTGACGCAGGAAATAGCCCCTGACACGGTGGAACCAGAAAAACGTGATGACCGTGTACAGCGCCAGTCGCCAGAACAGGAGCGGCGTTTTTATCTGAAGTAACCACGTCCTCAGCTCCGTTTCGCTACCCACGAAATGCAGCAGCGTGAAGCTAAAACCCCCGAGAGCCAGCATGGCAACAATGCAGAACAGCAAGACCCGCAATACTCGCTGCCAGAGTGGTTTATGAATAACATCCATATCATTCCTCCGTCTTCTGATTCAGATTCTGCATGGCATCATCATTCTGCTGCACCGGCTGACGCAGACCATGATCGGCCTCGCGACTTTCCTGTCGCGTCAGCGTGACAAGAATGGAGTTATTGCTGATTGCTTTGCGGATCTCCATTTCGTTCTTCAGCGCCAGCACCTCACGGTCGAGGAACTCCAGACGACGATCGGACTCATCAAGCGCCATTGTCTGATCCGCCGCGTTCGGTTCCGACTGACCGGCCATCAACATCCGACGCATACCCAGCGCGGTGGAAATGGTCTCTGACATCGCCAGTTCGCTGGCAAGACGCTGTACCAGCGCAGCGTTATCCGGGTCATCCTTCAGCGCCTGAATAACACCACGGGATACGGCCAGATCACCCGTTTTCAGCGTTGCCAGATTGGTCGCATCGGGCGTCAGGTTTCCGTTAACCAGTTTCACAAGGATTTCCAGATTCTCCTGCGTGGTCTCTTCCAGCATCGGTGAAAAACCGACACCGGCAGTTGATGCACCAGGTTCGTTTTCCACGCCGCCACTGCTGCAATCGCTGGCCTCGGAACAGGTACGAATTGCCCTGTCACCCAGCACTTTAACAACGGCTTCCGCCGCCTCTTCGCTGGTCTTATACTTTTTGCACAAAGAGCCATTGCAGGCCGATCCGCTGACGCCGCCGCTACTGGTGACTGATTGCTTATTCAGAATATTGAAGCCCGCTTTTGCCAGGTCATGCGTGGGTTTAATCGCAGGCTGGCCGCTACCACCACGTTTTTGCCCACCAATCCATTTCACCCCCTCTTTGCCGGTGGAGGTTTTTAGCTGGTTATCCGCCGCCACCGCATCCGGCGTCGTGGAGACGATATTTTTGAACTCTTCCCCTATCGCCGCCTGCGTCCACTGGCTGGACATGGTGTAATCCGCCATTTTCTTCGACATGTTCTGGCAATTGAGCTGGGCTTTATCAAACGAAACATTGGCCTGAAGCACGCCATTGGTCAGCAGTTCATACAAGCCGGGGTTTGCCCGTTGAATAATCATCGCAGGCAAACTGGCTACCGCGCCGGTGGCGCTGCTGATCACGTTGCTCATCATGTCTTTAAAGCCACTGGTCACGCCATTGAGCTGATTTTTAACGGTAGTATTGATATCAAAATTGCCGCACATCAGATCGCTGTTCCAGCTGATCCCCATGCCCAGTTTTTCCATATTGTTGTTGCTGGGCGGCTGCGATATCACCGTCCCACCACCAATGGTGTAAAAGAGGTTATCGTTAACTGCGCCTTTCAATCCTTTGCTGGAATCAGTGTTAATCACATCATTATCCAGATCGAAAACCGCCCGGGCCGGAAGGCTCAGCGCAAGGCATCCCATCAGAACGCCTGCAAAAACTATGCGTTTATTCGTCATACTCACTCTCCTTGTTATTGATAATCGATGCTGTAGAGGAACGTCTGACCACGGCGCTTACAGCAGCTGTAGGGTTGCCATAACGCCCAGGCGTAATTGCCATCGGTTGCAATGGGATTAGGGCTGTCCGGAAAGACAGCGCAGGATGTGGACAGCGACGGCGTGAGCTGCTGCCATTTATGATTGCGGGTGCCGGTGTTTTCCGTGACCGGCGAAGGAGGCCAGTAGCCCGGGCTGGCACTGGCCGTCATGGGTTGATAAACGTGTATTTGCCCGATACGGGTGACAACATCTGCCGCACGCTGCGCAACGATCGCTGCCGCTTTATAGTCATCGACCTGAGTAACAAACCCGCTGCGGGGGTAGACGTTCCCCCACATCTTGCCGCCCGTTGTGGAGCCTATTTCACGCAGTCCGGGCGTCAGCGCTTCCGGATAAAACGACTCAGGCAAGCCAGAACGCCACATCACCGCATCGAGGGTACTGAGAAGATACGGCATCATCGCCGTGGTCGGACCGGAACAGGTATACCCCATTTGCCCCATGAACTTATTGAAGACGGGAGCGGCCAGCGCCGGATGACCGATAACATCCGCATTTTTGAATTGCAGGTTATCTTTCCGCTCAACGCGTTTTTGCTCGTTCGCACCGCCGCCTTCGGCAATACCGGAAAGCCCCGTTCCCAGAAACGACATTTCCGTCCAGGGATTACTGCCCGTCTGGTTGTAGCTGGAAACCACGGCATTGGGGATGTAGTGGCGTACTTTGGTGGAAGTCTTTACAACGCAGCCTACAGGCGTACAAAGCAGCCAGTAGCAAATGCCGACGATTTTGTATTCCAGGCACTGGGGAGACAACGCACTGGCGATGATCTGCGCGGAGTTAATTGCACCTGCCGCAAAGGGTTGAGTTGCGCAACCCAACGCCAGCGCAATCCCCAGCCGGTGTCGTCGAAATAGTTTCATCACCGCGCCCCCTGAAATTCAGCAAGGCGGGCTTCAGCTACCGCAACATCCGCCGTGCCGAAAACCACGTAGCGGTCGTCAAACACCACGGCGGGATACTTCGCCAGCTTCAGGCTGTATGCCTGTAGTACGCCCTGGTACGCCTGCGTGATTTGTTGCTGTTTTTGCAGCCAGCCCGGTGACTGGATAATGGTTTTCGCAACCTGCTCCGCCTGCACTGGATCAGCAGGCAACTCACCAAACAGCTGGCGCTGAACGGTATCCGGAGTATCCAGGTAAACCACCTGGTTGCTGGTAGCATTCAATGGGGGATGATGGCTGTCGGTGTAGACGACGGTCGCTGCTGGTGCCTGAGCAGCGACCGTCAGCAGCGAGATAAGGAACTTTGAAGGTCTCATAACGCACTCCTGTGAGGGGGGAAAATCACAGGGTGCACAGACCTGAAATGGGAAGCTGTAAACAAACAGAAATGAGAATTTGAAAATTTCTACCTGAAATTACTTAGCTATCTGCAAAACATCAGTGGACTTTCAGGCTTCGCATGACAGCTAAGTAAAGTGTAGAATTCACCTCTCAAATCTTGATTGGGGTTTTCTTGGCCCTTATGAAAAGGATACTGAATAATGACTACTCCAGATTTTACCAGTCGCTGTTTGGAGCAAGAGATTTATGCCTATGGTACAGCTTATCTATTCGAATCCAGAGCACGAACTTTGCGTTTTCGATTACGCATACTTAGTTTTCTGTCGCTTGCCGTGCCCGTAAGTGTTGGTGGCATCGCAATGGCAGCAGCAAATGAAAAACTATTTCCAATTATTGTTTCTCTTAGTGGACTATTAAGCGTTCCACTATTCGTTATGACTCTATGGTCTTTAGTTTTTCGTTGGGAAGAAAGACTTACAGCATCCGAACACGCTTGTAAAATCAACAATGATTTAAAGAATAAATGGCATGACTTGTCCCAATACAGGGAAAACGATGCAGAAGACAAGTTTCGTTCGCTTATAGACCGCGACCGTATACAGGAACAGCATGACAGAACGCAGGATGTCTCAGCAAAAGACAAAAGACGAATGATGAGAGCAAGCTTGATTCAGTATCGGCGAAAATGTGCAACTTGTGGAGTTCAACCCTCCTCCATGTCTGCAAAAGGAAGTTCATGTACCACTTGCAGTGAATTTTAAGGAGAATTTAAATGAGTGATAAAGCAAAACGAGTTCTGGCTATATGGACCTCATTAACGGAGGCCGAAAGAGAAGAAGCTGTAGAGTTAATCAATGAATTCCAGAACGCAAATGAAAAACGCAAAGAAGAAATCGCAATGGAGTCGTTTAATGAAAGCGCCTCACTTCGCAAATCTACGACAATGAACTTTGGCCCGTTGGGAGGCGGATGCCCATACTGCGGAAAATAATAATTGACAGAATAAGCTCCAGATTTTCCCTCTACTGGAGCTTTTTTTTACAACACCTTTTCTACTTCCCGCAACAAATAAGCAGCATCTACCGCATCAGGCATATTGATATACCAGCGTACCCCATGTTCGTAATCATCCATAGCAGGCCAGCGCAGACTGCCAGTAACTGTCAGCAGCAGGTTAACAGTTCCCGTCTTCCCCTCCACCTGAACAGCCAGGCAGTTATGCCCGGCCACACGATGAGGCGAGCAGGTAAACGTCACCTTCTCTCCCACCCGCTGGCGGATCTGGCGACATAATTCACCCAGTTGCGCATGATGGTGCTGGCTAATTCGCGGATTGCCCTGCGGCGGCGCATCGAACAACACGCCGGTACTGGAAACATTACCGTCCACAACATCCAGCACTGCCGATCTGAAGCGCATCATGCCGCCTCCTTCGTGGCAATCCCACGGGCGATATCGAGTTGGTGCGCTATGCGCTTCGCTGCATCCAGCTCGCTGATACCGTGTTCAACCATCAGCGCCCGACGTGCCGCTTTCTCATCCTTCTCCGTCATGCCCAGCGCCAGATAGAGGCTCGGAGGTACAGCGCGGAACAGCGCCTCGATACGGCTTGCCAGCACCACGCCTTCGGTGTAGCAGCGCGGTGTTTTGGTCGCAGAGAGCAGCATCGCTTTTTGCTCGGCGGTGAGCTTTTTAAAGCGGGCGATCTCTTCCACCTCTTCAGGCGGCATCACCAGACACAGCCACCACTCAATCATATTGAGCATCTTCTTGGCCGTGGCCGGGAAATCTTCCAGGTTCTGCGTTGCCAGCCACAACCACGCGCCGAGCTTACGCCACATCTTCACCACCTTAACCACATACGGGGCCAGCAGCGGGTTCGTGGTGATCATATGCGCCTCATCGGTCGGGAAGACGATCTCCCGGTCCAGAAACTGGTCACGTTCGGCGATATTGTTGATGGTATTAACCAGCGAGGTATAGGCCACGGCCAGCGGCGCTTCATAGCCTTCACGCGCCAGTGTGCCGAGATCAATCAGCGTGACATCCGCTTCCGGCCAGTTCTGCCCCGGGCGATTAAACAGCTCGCCCAGGAAGCCCTGCATAAATACGCCCAGCGATTCCCCCATGTTCTGCGCCCGGACGCGGCGAACTTCCGGGCGGGACTCATCCTGCGCGAAGGCGTAAAACGCATCCTGAAGGTCGCCGGTGATCATCTGCCGCTCTTCATCCCACGCTTTACGCGCCCCGGCCAGAATCGCCTCGCGCATCATGCCCCGGTCGGCACGCTCCAGCCGCGCCTCTTCTTTGGCTTCCCCACCGGTAACCATCAAACGCGCCACAATCTCCAGCTCACCCAGAATATCACGCTCTTCCTCCGCATCGCTGTCGTCCGTTTCCTCCACCTCGATACGTTCACTCAGCTCGCTTTCATCAACGGTTTTCACCGGCGCTTCAATCAGCTTGTACGCATCGGCAAACGGGGCCAGCGAAATACCACAGCCCGGTTTGATGCTGACCTTGTTCACCGACAGCTCCAGCTCCGCGCAATAGTCGGCAAACAGACCAAACGAGTTACCCGCTTCAGCAATAAACAGACGTGGCCGGTGGATTGCCATCAACTGGGCAAACAGGCTGTTAAGCGTCGCGGATTTACCAGAACCGGTCGGGCCAAACAGGACCAGGTGCGCATTCTTGGAACGGTCGGCGCTGTTAAGTGGATCAAACGTCAGCGGCGCACCGCCCCGGTTAAAGAAGGTAAATCCGGGGTGACCGGTGCCGGTGTCACGGCCAAACACCGGCAGCATATTTGCCATATGCTGAACAAACGTCAGGCGGGTGTACCAGTTCTTCTTGTCCAGCGTCGGGTTAAAGCACATCGGCAGCGCCCGAAGGTAGCCATTCAGTGGCGCGACATCGTATTCCGGTTTCACCGGTTGTAACCCGGCGTTAAGCAGGATCGCCGTCAGATCGCGCTGGCGGCTGTTGAGGATTTTCAGTGACTCCCCGGAGAGGAAGAAGGTCATGCTGGCGCGATACAGTTTATGCCGCTCGCCCAGATAGCTTTTGGCCGTATCGGCATCGGCCCGGACGCGTTCCGATTCGGTATTCTCGCCAATCGCGTTTTTCGCCAGATGGTTGAAGCGCTCTTCCAGCACATCCTGCGACTGCACGACCAGCGTCAGGGAAATCACCGTCCCTTCCGGCAGCAAATCCATCAGCGCGTTGATGTTCTCCCCTTTGCGGGTTTCACCGGTAAGATGGCCGACCGATGGCGCACGACGGATACGATCGATGCTGACGGATTTATGCGGTCGTTCGTCGAACCACCACACGCCATTCTCCACATCGGAGCGCGGAGGCGTAAACATCAGGGTTTCACTGAAATCGTTAAGCACCGGCAGCTCGCCGTTGCGGGTGTCAACATGCGCTGCCGTGCTGTACAGCGTCTCTTTATCCACCCAGTCAGGTTCGGGATTAAACCAGCGCAACAGCCAGGCATGGATCTGCTCACCATTCTGCCTGGCGGTCACAATCCCCGCCCCGGCCAGAGCAGAAGACAGTCGCTCGCAGACCTGATTCAGTTGCTCTTGCGGAGAATACGGCTCGTTCACTCCCGGGTTCACATAGCGATAAATCACCATCCGGGTCCGGCGCTGCTGACCGCGCCACGGTGCGCCGGTAATAGCTTTATCGATAAACAGACCTTTCGGCACGGCGATACCGCGCATATGACGTTCCATCTCATGCAGGTACGCGGCGGTGAATGCCGTTCCCTGCGCCCACGGTTTGACATAGCCACGCAGTTTATCAATGTATTCCGTCACATCGGTTTCATCCTGGCAGAAGAACTGGATGACCCACGGATGGCTGTCCCGCTCGTCAAAGCTGTCCTGGAGCGCATCTTCAACGATATCGCGGATCTCTTCCAGGCGTTCGCCGGTGCGCCCTTCGGTTCCCACCGGCACCACTTCAAATACGGCGCCCACCGAAATACCGTCATCGAGCAGCAGGCTCTGACTTTCCGGCAGGTATTCCACCCACGGCAGAAAGTCGATAAACGAGGCGTTATTGGGGTACAGCGAGCGCACGCCGTCCTGCGTCAGCCTGCCACTCTTTTTCTGTGACGGCAGCACCGATTCATCGTCCACCGGCTGTGGCTGTTTTTTGGTGAATAAACTGAACATCAGAGTGCCTCCAGTCGTTCACCCGGCAGCGCATACTGCACCCGGCTGTAAAAAGAGAAGACCGAGCTGTATCCCGGCACCGGCGCTGGCTCATTTCCCGCCATATGTGGATAGATATAAATCACCATATCCGGATTGGGCAGGCGCGGAAAAAGCTGCTGAATCTCATTGTGAGCATCGCGGGTATAGCTCTCTTCCAGCGACTGACGGGTAGTCAGATCCGCATCGTTCAGCCCCCGGCGTAACACGCTCCGGGCCTCTGTCGTGGTCCGTGCGCTGCTGGCTTTGTTTTGCCACATATCGAGCATGGTGCTGTCGCCGGGCGACAGCATTTCATCTTTAGAGGTACTGCAACCGCTCAGCAACAACGCGACCAGCATGAATAAACCGTATCCTTTCATGGCCTCTCCTTAGTCCAGCTCGTGTTGCTGGCTGACATCAAAATCGTATTTGACCTTGCGGCCCTTCTCTTCGTAATCAATCGGGATCTGGCGGGTAATATGCACAGCAACATTCGCGCCGGGAGGAACGTAAATCGCATCAAACATCTGGCCGTATCGCGCTTTCACCCATTCCGCCAGCTCGTTCGTACCGCCCGATAACGCCTTGCCCAGCGCAGCCTGTCCGGCGCTGCCGGTCAGCGTACTGGTGATGGACGTCCCTTCGGTGGTAGTAGTGGTCTGGCTTTCGGACATCGCATCAGAGGCTGCACCGGCAGCAGACAGCGCAAATAACGTGGGGAGGTAAGTTGAGGCATTGCTTTTACGGTCGCCAGACAGGCACGGAATACCGTGTTCGTCGGACAACCAGCCAATACTGCCGCCATTGGATTTGCCATTACTGCCATCGCTGGACTTCGCCGACTGCGGCACCGTGCGCACCGTGCCGTCAGTGAAGACAAACGTAATGGAGTGAACTTCACCACGTACACAAGACAGCACCCAGTCACCGGTGGCCGTACCGGACACAATCGCGCCTTCAACGTCCGGCAGCTCGATGCCGTTGGCGGTCAGGTTCTCTTTACCGATAAGTACCTTGAAGGGATAGGGATCGGTAACTTTACCATCAATCGGTACGCGCCCCAGCAAGGCGGTCATCGCCTGGCTACCAACCAGCGTGGAGTTCTCCGGCAGGGTATAGACGGGCAGATCGGTTTCTTCGATGCTCTGCTGATTTTTCGCCGTGCGATCCAGCTCAGCTTTCTGGCGGGTGATCTCGTTGTCATTCAGCCCACCAAACGCAGTGGGAAACTGGAATGTACCGGTACCATTGGTTGCAATTGCCGCGCCGGTTACTGGTTTACCGTTACGATCCAGTTGCACACCGTCCTGCGGTTCAATCCAGACCGTTCCCAGTGCCACCGTCTCGCCCGGTCCTGCATCTTCCAGCCCCAGTCCGACGGGTAAATCACTGCCTGCGGGAGTATTGCTACCCACTCCCGGACCGGGAACCGTATTTTTCAGTGATTCCAGCAAGCCAGCCAGCCGCTGCTGTTCAGCCTGAAGTTTTTGCTGTGCCTGGGTACTTTCCTGTTTGACAGCGTTAACCGCATCATTAATGCGCCCGTCTACATTGCTGCCTTTACTTTGCAGGCGAGCGTTTTCTTCGGCCAGCGCGGCATTCTGCTTCTCCAGATTCTCCTGACTGGTCTGGATCGTTTTAATACGCCCGACCAGCGTGCGCAGCGTATCCTGCGGCGTATCGCCCTCGATGCCGAGAATACGCAGTTCTTCCTGAGTCAGGTCGGCAACCGTGGTGTTATCCGCCGAATCCTGAGTCGGTTTCGAGCCGCCACAGGACTTCACGCCGATCATGACTGCCGACAGCAACACCACCGGTACAATAACCTTCAGCAGGGTATTCGATTTAATCTGCATCGCCCTTCCCTCCTTTGCCTGTTTTCGCCTTCACTGGCTCAGGAAGAAACGCGGCATCAGGACGCCCTTTGGTTACCAGATAGACCGTTGTGGTGTCTTCCGGCGTTCCGCTTGCGCCCAGCCAGCGATGCTGGAATGTCGCGCTGTAAAAATTCCCCTGAAGACGACGTGGATCGAGAACCACTTTCTCCGCACGTTGATTACGCAGGGTCAACGCCACCACGCTGTAACCCTGCAATCCCCATGCGGCCAGCGGTTTAATTTCAACGGATTCTAACGGCAGTAATGATGTCAGCTTGTCCGGCAGCGCCAGTGAAATGGAATGCACGCCGGGCAGCGGCTCAATCGTTCGTGACGGTGCATACAGACTTTGCGCGGCATAGCGGGTTAAAGCTACCGGTAGCGGCGTGGTGGATTTTTTCTCTTTCGGTTTCGATGTGGACTGCCCTTCGCTCGCTGTCGGGGCTTTGCTGTCGGTCGCTGCAACATCACTGTTTCCCGTCGAACTGGAGACTTCCCCCTGATACACCAGGCTTACCGGCTCCAGTACGTTTTTACCCTCATCAGCGCTGATATCCAGCAGGATCATCTCGCCGTTCTCCACATCCTGAAGCACCAGGCGGGTACGGGCAAACTGCTCCCCGGGTTGCAGATACACCGCACCGCCGGTACTTTGTACGCGCAATTTCCCCTTCAGCTCAGGCGGAAATCCCACCCGTACATTGCGGTTCACAAACACAATGCGCTCCTGCCCGACATGCAGAGCAACCGGCAGAGGGATGCGCTCCCACTTCACCAGTTCAACCGCCTGCGCCGGTAAGGCGGCAAGACAGGCCAGCGACAGCAAAAATCGTCGTAATCTCATCAGTTAAACACTCCCTTATTCTCTTCCTTAACCACAGGAGCCGCTTCCAGACGCTGCGGCGCTTCCGAGAGACAATCCAGCGCCAGACCAAACGGGTTGGCTTCCGGATTTTTATCCCAGCGCACCACTTTCAGCGGATAGCGCACCAGTGAGCGTTTAACCGGCTCAGAGTTAACATATTCGTCGGTGACTAAATCCAGACGAACCTGCCAGTTATCGCGGTCAATAATGGTGACGCTGTCATCCCGATAGCCCCGCTCAGGGATCTCCGACACGCCGCGTACGCGATCGCGCGATTCGCCCAGGTCCTTACGCTGCTTCGCATCCTTATGCAGCAGTTCCTGACAGGTCGGTGTCAGGTAGGCCGATAACGTCTCGATGCGATACGGATAATCAACATCGCCATCCTTCGGCCAGCTGTTCAGTTGCTGGAAGATATAAAAGCTGAAGGCATACACCGTTGAGGGAGGGATTTCCCACCACGGGCGGGAGCTGCCGGAGCGGAGATCGGGAGGATTGTGGATGGTCAGATTGCGCGGAGACATCATCCAGCCAAGCATGGACAACACTAACAGCACCAACATAATCCCACATGCAGCGCGGAGCGTCCGGATATGATTGTCACGGGTATTCAGGGCATTTTTAAACTTACTCATGAACGGCCTCCTGACGGCGAACCACAGGACGCAGACGACGTAACGCCAGAACCTGAGTGTTTTGCACCAGCCCTTTTGTTCCCAGGCCAAGCTGGCTGATGTGCAGATCCAGCCTACGATAGAGGTAGTTTTCCGGCTTGCCGCGTTTAAAACGCGCCATCAGCCTGCCACCAAAAATAACGGTAACCAACGGCATCAGCAGCGCCACGGTCGGAAAGGCTATCCAGCCGAGAAATGGCAGAACCGGTATGGCGACCACGAGGCCGCCCAGTACGCTGAACAGCGCGGTAAATCCCAGTTCCGGTGTGGTGAATCCACGAAACACCACCGGCTCAGCATTCAGTCTGTCAGGCATAAATTCGATAGTCGCCATACGCTGTCCTCAGAGCAGAACCGTTGCGGCCTTAGACGCCAGCCAGATAACCACGACGATCAGGATCACCCCCACGACGCAAAGCATCCCGAATTTAGCCCAGGTTGATTTCCCGTCACGAACTTCGGCAAAGGTGGCAATAATGGCGTTACCGACGGCCAACATGGCAACTGCCGCAAGAATTAACCCGCCCAACACGATACCGTCATTGAGGTATCCGGAGATCTGACCGTAGAAAGAGCTGTCGGTGCTGCTTTTCGGACCTTCAACAGTGGGTAACCCCGCGTGTGCAGCAGAAATTCCGGTCAGAGCAACGGCCAGAACCCGCGCACAGCAGAGACGAAAAGAAAAATGCAGAGAAGATAATGCAGAGCAAAACATGGTTATTTCCTTATAAGAGAAGCCAGGCTTAGCTGGCGAAGAGATAAATAGCGATAACGATGAGAAGAACTGAGCGGATGGCAAAACGCACCAGAGCCTGCTCTTTGATATGACCTGTCGCGTACCCCCGATAAACATGCAGAAACCCCCATCCCACCCACAAAATCAGCAGGGCAATCAGCGCACCAATAAACACTTTGCTCAGCAGTGCGGGATCGGCGTTGCCACTTGCCGCCTTAAATGCGTTGGTCTGGGCATCATTCACGGGCGACGCTCCATCCGGTACTGACCGGTGAGAGATGCCGAAGGTACGGGCTGGGCGCGGGAAGGTTCCAGGTAGATACCAATCCCCTGGCGAATCGCTTTGATATCCTGCGTTGCCCGTAGGTAATCGAAATAGAAGCGTCCGTGCAGCCCATCCTGAACGGCGACAACACGGGCGCGTTCCAGTGCGGCCTGCACCTGATCCAGTTGCTTAATTACCAGCGCCAGCTCGTCAGACTCGGCGGCCTGAACGCCCGAAACCAGCAAAGACCCCAACAGGCACCATGCCCGGGGTTGTGTCATGCGCATATAAACCTCCTTCAATGCGATTGCATGTACGGAGGAAGAGTGGCGAAAAGCGTCCTAGGGGACAGTAAGAAAACAGAAGTGGAATTTAGAAAATTATGGAAGGGGTAAAGCGTGGCGCATAATGCGCCATCGGGGTTCTTTGCCACCCCGGCGCAAGCAGGCTTGCGCTCCCGGCAAGGCTCCATAAGCGCAATCGAAACAATGTTTCCATTGCGCTTATGGAGCTGAAATTGCCCCCCTGTTATACTGCGTCACTGCTTCCAGTCAGGTGAATAAAAGTGGGATTAATACTTCAGGGACATAAAGTTATCGTCGATCATGATTGCCGTGACTGGCTAATTACCCGTCCACAGGGCAATCCCACCATAGAGCACTCTGGCGACCTAAAAATTTATTCCGTTTTCAAACGCCAGTTGCTCTCAGGTAAGCGCAGACGTAATCGTGAACAACGGCAACTTGGCGATAACTGCCCTTTGATTTATGCCCTGAAAGGAAAAGAAGAACTTACAACTGACATATCCAGCATTAAGAGGCTGTACGAAAGTTTTGGGATCATCCTGGAGCAGATAGTAAGACAAGAGCCTGATGGGTATCAGCTTATAATTTCCATGCCGTCTGCCCATAACATCAGTCACATAGTCGCAAGACGGTTCGCCAGGAGATTTGGATCTGCTCACGCTGCAAATCTTTTACGCAAAATAACGGTTGAAGAAGCATTCAGACTCTTAGATCGCGCAGATATTAGCGTCGAAGAGACCAGGAGCCTCGACTACCGTATTAAGTTGCAGGCTAAAGAAGTTGGTTTTAAGGGTAATTTCTCACTTAAAGGTATTCCTGCTGGCCTTCGTGATGCACTCCCACCACTGTCACTGAATGTTTTACCTGAGCTAAACTTCCGACCAATGCGGATTCTTCTTGTTGACGATCTAATGGCTTCAGGTACAACGTTAGGCACTGCCGCACATATCATTTCACAGCAATATCCTGGTGCAACGATTCATGCCGCATGTTTGTTCAGTTCTGTTGGAAGGTAGTACGGCTTGATCAAAAATGAGCAAGCGTGTATAAAGGATACATAGAGTGTGCTTGAGTCTCCCCGCTCTTTAAATCCAGATGAGACCCGCGTAGGCACCCTGACTGAGGTCAGCCTGTAAAAGGCAGATATCAGTTGGTTAGGCAGCGGCTAACCCTTCAACAAAAAAATTGTTGTCGTAGAGTGATGTTGAAAGGAGAGCGCAGGCTCTCCTTTCGGCTTTCTGGCATCTACAAATACTTCTTAAAACTCCCCATCGTCACCGAAATCGCCAGTCCCATCAGCAACGCAGCCGGTAATAACAACAAATTCGGATATACCGCAAACGGCGCTGACAGATAGATCACGCACGGTATATAAGCCGCTGGCTTCACCACCCGCTTGGCATGATGATAAAGAAAACTTGATTCATACGCCGCACCGTAGCGACGGAGATCGCGTCGCACCATCCCATCCGCAATCCCCACAATGGCAACCAGGATAAATAACGGCACTGACAGCACCAGAATGGTGACCCGCATCAAAAAGACCAGCGACACATACATTGTCGCCATCAGGTATTCATATGCGACCTGTACCGCCCAGGCACTCCAGGCATTAAGCTCATCCGTAACGCCATTACCACTTCCGGCAGTCGGCGTCTGAATCGACTGCAACCAGCCAGTAAAGCCGCTGTTCACAAACAACCACTGATAACCCAGCGCAATCCAGCCCTGTACGGTCACCACCGGCGATGACAGCAGCAAACTTTGCGTAAATCCCTCAGCGAAATAACCGCTTTCCGTCTGCATAACGGCACGGCTATGTTCCGCACCCTGATCCGGCCAGAAGAACGCGATACCGATATATTCCACAATCAGGCTGAACAACAGCGAGACCAGCAACATCCCGATAATGCGCCACGGCGTGTCCCACAGCAGTACGGTAAAAAAACCATGTGGCTTTGGTGGAGTGGACGACTGCGCCGGGGCTGAAGATGTGTTCATCTGCGACATGATATCCCCTTAATGCACCGCCAGCGGCTCCATCTGGCAGTTCAGCAACATCTCTTCCTCACCAATCATGATCCAAAGACTGGCGATCTCATTCTCAATATGTGACCTCGGTTCATACCTCACCCGATATCCCAGCATACTCAATTGCTCAACAATTTCAGGGACCTCCAGTGAGGAACAAATTTGCGTTTTCATCACATCCATCACCTCTTCAGGCACAAGCAATGAACTGTCTTTCGTGACCGCTGCTACCATCTCAACCTGGTACAATTTTCTCATCATGATTTCCTTTTCAAAAAGTGGCAGCATCGTAATCCCCCGGTAACGCACTGCCCGACCACCAGGCATCGCTGGTCCGGTAATTTCGCTGCATGTAATCTGCAATCTGCCCAATACTATCCGGCATCAGGGCATCCGCGCCAGCAGATGGCAGCGGCATCCGGATCTTCCACAACCTGCCACCTTCCAGCAAAGCAAACGCCTGTCCTTTCGGCAGATTGATCACGTTTGCAGCAGTAATCAGCGGGGTACGCACCGTACTTACCCTGTCTTGGGTGTTCGAGGTAAAATCGCTTCCCATTTCCGGGTTCGAGATATCGGTGACACCGGAAACCAGCGTTTTGGTATAGACCTCCACTTCCGGCAGTTGCTTCGTCATCAATTCTGCTGTTTCCGTATGCCGCACCCGCAGCATCACCAAGCTATTAAAGTTCCCCACTACCTGCGCCGCTTTCGCCGCATTGCCCAGCCGCGCCTCGATATCCGGCAACGTCTGGGTATAGGCCGTCACCTCGATGCCCGCCCCGCCGCCTTTGTTAATCAGCGGAATAAACTCATCCCCCATCAGCTCGTTAAATTCGTCACAGTGCAGGCTGATCGGCGTCTTCTTGCCCTCGTCACCGGGCAGGCCGTCATTCACGCCAAATTTGTAGATATGCCCCGCCACGGAGACCAAATCGGCAAACATCGAATTGCCCACCGCCGCCGCGACTTCCGGATCGGACAACGCATCAAGACCGATATACACCACGCCTTTTTTACGGATCACCTGCTGCCAGTCGAAGATAGGACGGGGATCAGACATATCGGTGTAGTTCGGTGAGATCAGTTGCGCCGTCTTACCAGAGGTCAGTTTCTCCAGCAACGGCAGAAGCGATGCCACAATTTTGTCGTAATACTTCTGGTCATAACGTACCGACGAACGCAGGCCATCGAGCACAGGATCGTAAACCTTCTTCCCCTCGTCGCTGTTCAGCACCTGTTCTATCGCCACCACCCGCAGCGAACGGCCTTCCATATGTCGGGGGATATCGCGCTCATCCAGAATTTGCGCCAGATTCTCCACCTGTTGCCACAGTGCCGGAGTGTGCTTAACCATCCAGGTTTCCGCATAGGTCTCAAACAGATCGCCGATATTGTTCACGTAACGCTGGATGAGGCCAAAGTCCGGGCGCTGCCCCAGCGCAACCAGCGCCCGGGCAATAATATTGACGAAGCGCCAGGCGAACTCTTTAAATGCGGCGCTGTTGCCTTCACTACTGAGCTGTCCGGCGACACGCGAAGCCACTTCAGAGATACGACCAAAGCGCCCCACCGCGTTGTAACGGGCGCTGATATCCGGCCATCCCAGATGGAAAACATGAAATTCACCGGCGCGGCCTGCGCGATGTGATTCGGCATACATTCGCTTCAGCAGATCGGCATCGCCTTTCGGGTCGAAAACTATGGTGACGTTGCCGCGACGAATATCCTGAGTGATCAACAGCTCGGCGAGACGAGTTTTACCGACGCGCGTGGTGCCCAGAACCAGCATATGCCCGACACGTTCACCCAGACTCATGGAGACATTGACCTCATCAGGTTCAATGCCGTGCAATGCCGGATGACCACCAACCGGCGGCAATGGCCGAACGGGATTCAGCGCCGAATCACGAGCCAGTAGTTTGCACAATGCGGGGAAGCGATGCTCATAGTGCTGCTCAAAACGGCGTGCTGCCTTATACAACACCGGTGGATTCACATACCCCGCCACTTCCGGGCGCAGGGTATCGAGCAGACGCTGGGTATGCTTTTGCTCCCACATAAACCCTTTACCCAGAAATAACCGCTGATTGCTCACCGGCACTTCGCTACTTGTCACAACATAACGCGGCAGACGTCGGATATTGCGGCGGTAGCGTAATACCTGTAATCCCTGCTGCGTCCGCCGCACAGCCAGCACAGCAAACCCCGCCGCCGTGACATAACTGACCGAAGGGGCCAGCGCCACCGCCCACGGTGCCGTCACGCAGATATAGCTGGCGCAGGCGGCAACAACAGCGGTGTTCAGCTCCACAGCAGGCCGCAGCATGGCTTCAATAACATAGCGGTCGCTCATTTTTTCCTCCCGTCATGACCAGCAAGAAAAATTAACCAGGCCAGTAAATTAACCGCGACCAGGCCAATCAAAAGACTGATGTCATCCAGCGGTAATCCTGCCCTCATTGCTCCAGCCCCTTCTCGCTAATCAGTACCGGGTAGTGAGAAATCCCCAGCCGGACGGCCAGATCGCTACCCGAAACCGGAAGCAACTCCAGCCCGTTCGCCTGGTGCTGCAAATCATCCCATGCCGCTTTGCTGGCAACATTCACCACATATCCCACGGCATTAAGTTGAATAAGTTGATCGCGCCGCAAAGCCAGCCAGCGCCGGGAAAGATCGTCGTCACCAATCAGGAAAATCGACCGCATTCCAGGCATAGAGAGAGAACGAGCTCCCAGCGGCCCGGGCGAAAGCTCCGGGGTACGAATGGGTAATACCGATGCTTTATCAGGTGTTGACAGTGTCAACACCTGCGAGGCGGGTGATTCTTCCCCCTGATTGTTAATACCGGCAAAGTATTCAGCCGTTGACTGTCCGCCCAGATCGGCGACAACGGTCAGCTCTGCCGGACTTATGCCCGGGAACAGCAGTGCAAGAACCAGCGGAAAACGCCTCATCATTGTGTTCCTCCCTGATTGAATGCCAGAACCTGTACGGGCGGCTGCAACGTGCCGAGGTGACGCGACACGATGGCCTTATAGGTTTGTGCAGGTTTGCCGCCAGCCGGATGGTGGTAGCATCCCGCAGCCGATATCCAGCTGCCGGGGCTACGCTCGTAACAGGCTCGCAAAATACGCGCCGCTGCGTGCAGATTGATATAGGGATCAAATGCGTCCCAGGTGGATGTGAAATGATGGCCGTTCCAGCCCAGATTGACCTGCGCAATACCAACATCGATACGCTTGAGCGGATAGCGCCGCATAAAACCTAACAGCGCCTGATAGGCCTCGTTCCGGGAGGCATAACGATACCCCTTCCCGGCAACATTAATTGTCCACGGCCACGGGCGTACGCCATGCGCCAGCTTGCGGGATGACTCCGTCAGCGCCAGGCTATACAGCGCTTCGGCAGGAACATTTTCCGCCTGCGCAACCCGGTAATATCCTTCCGGAACAGATTGCGCCGCCAGACATTCCGGCAACGCAATGAACATTGCCAGCCACATCAGTTTACGCGCTGCCATCCCTGCGCCCCCTGTTGCAATACAACCGGCATCAGCCCACTGCCATATTTCTGCCACATGCCATTGTCATGATTCAGCGTTACCTGGCGGGATTTCACCTTTCCAGCAGGGATATTGTGTTTCTTCGCCCAGCTCCGGACCGCCTCATCCTTACCGCCGCTATCAACCAGATAGATATCCAGCGGTCGGTTCGATTTCATCAGTTGAGCCAGCTTGCGCTCACAAGCCGGACAGCTATCTTTCACAAACAGCGCCTGACGGGCGTTACTGACTTCACTTCGCAGATCCTGAACAGGAAGAACGCCGGGATAGACTCGCATCCACGCGCTGTTCACTTCCCGCTGAAATGCCAGTTCGGCCTCCACCCGCTGAAATTCCTGCTTCACCGTCAGCTCGGCAAAATGACGACGTTCTTCATCACTACGCGCCTCGATACCCAACATCGTCAGGGGATCTAACCCCGGAGACAGCACGCCGCGCCGTCCTTTTTTCAGCGTTTCATAACGCTGCCACTCTTCCGCTGTCAGCCCCCACTCCTGAGCGCTCCGCGTCATTTGTTGCTGTTCCAGCGTCTGCAACAAGGTATCCACCGTCTGGCTGTTTCCCTGAATCACTGGCGATACGGCAAACGCGACTGTTGACACTGTCAACACTCCTGACAGCAACGCGACATTAAATTTCTTCATCCCGACCTCCTTATCGCACCGTCAACGTCCGGGTTTGCCCCGCGACACGAAACTGCGCCTGCTGTCCCGTGATCGACTGTAGTGTCCAGCCCTGCCGGGTTTCGCCCGATTCCATTAACGCTATTTCCGTGAGCTGTGTTGCCGATTGCGGCGCTATCGCAGCAAAGGCAATTCCTCCTCGCCGTTCGATACCGGTGAGAACGAAGGGTGCTGTAGCTGACCGCTGCGTTTTCTGTGTGGGCTTCTTCTTTACTACCACCGTGCCAGACGTTACGGCAGCGACGTTGGCCGGACGCTGATTCAGGATACGGATCTGCTCCTGAAGAGAAGACAGTCCGGTTTTAAGGGTGGCAACCGAAGCAGCCTGCTCACTTTGTTGCTTATCCAGCGCCTCAACCTTCTGCTGCAAAGCCGCAAGCGCTGGTTTGTCCGCCATTCCTCCCAGTTGCACTCGTGACGCGTCAAACTGCTGTTGCAACGTTGTCAGCTGTGCCTGGAGTGGCGCGATATCCGGGCTACCCTGCAATGCAGTTTTAAGCTGGCTGACCTCGGCGGAAAGTACCTGGACGGACTTAAGACTGATAAATGTGGTTCCACCTAATCCAAACAAAACCAGCCCGCCGAATCCGTAACGGACTATCGCCCAGAGTTTGCTGCGTGCAGGTCTGACAGACTCTTTCATTTCAGGCACCTCCATGAAACTAACGGAATCGTTCATTTCAGCATCCTCTGCGGAGCCGGAGCGGTGATATTGGCGGGTTGAGCGGGTAACGGCACAGAGGCCGAAGTGACCGACGATTTCACCGCTTCCGGCGGCAAACGATAGCCATCGCGTAATGAATGGCAGACGATCCGTTGTACAGAATCAACCTCGAGCTGCCAGGCCGATCCGGCCAGGATTTGTAATGCCTGACTCAGGCGTATTGGCCCCAGTTGATAATGCACTGCAGGCAACATCTGGTTGTACAGCACCCGGTTCGCCGGTGTTGTGCTGCACAACGAGTACCCGGACTGACGCAGGGCATAGCGCATGGCATCCGCCACGGTCGGCGATAATGACGCGGGGATACGGATATCAATGGTCTGCTCCAACGGAGCACGCTGTGCGGCGCTCGGGGAAGTATCAACCAGCAGATAGCGGTCATAGCGAACAACTTCAGGAGAGGCGGCATAGACATCCAGTCGGGCTGGCTGGACGTTGCCGTTCAGTGTCGTCAGATGAGGTTGCGTATCAGGTTGCTGGAGTTTTTGCGTACAACCGGCCAGGATGCTGGCCGTCAGGCAGACAGCCATTGGAATATGAAGATTCATGCAGGTTCCTTAGTCAGACAAAAGAGGCCCAACTTTGCGAAACCAGCGGTATGTCCTCAATGAACAACTGTTTTTGCCGCGCAAAAAAAACGCCAGAAAAATCTGGCGCTAATACAACTAACAAGGAGGGTATGACGTGGAGATTAGATCTCTTTCTATTATCAGTATGATGAGTCGGATGACTCGGGCTTTTCAGCTTTATAAACCATATTTTGCCCCACTTTAATAAAACTGATTTTTATCAGTCTCTCTTTCAGTGACGCTCTTGATTCACCCGCATGATCGCCTTTGGTTAAAGTAAACACATCGGCAGTCAGATTACTGAGCTTAAAACCGATAAGGACCTTTTTCTCTTCATTCACCGCATTCTGGCAGCGTCTGATTAAAGAACTGGCCTGTTTACCCGACACCGTGACATCAAAACGCGTGTAATCCGGTTTTTCAGTTGAGCCATGTAACGCGTTAATCGTACAGCTCAGGAATGACCCCGTAGCGGTGTTAATTTCGCGAATATTGCTCAGATAACCCAGCCCATCGATATGCAGATTAAAGTAGCTGGATTGTGGTTTCGGTTGTGCCGGAGCTGCTGACGGAACCGGAGTTGCTGATTCAGCAGGAACGGGAGCCGGGGCTTGCTTACGGGCGCTATCTTTTTTAGGTTTAGCAGTGGCGGTTTTAGATGCTGTAGACATGGTGTTTCTCCTGGAAAAATTCGATAAACGGAGAAACATCCCAGCCGGGTGTTTTCCCGCTGGGGTGTCAAACAGATATACACGAAATAATTCGGGTTACAGGAAGGCGGCGACGCAGCGAATCCCCAAGAGCTTACTTTAGTAAGTGACTGGGGTGAGCGAGGAAAGCCAACGCACATGTAACCTGAAGAATGAAGTGTATGACGCTGACGGTCTGTGGTTGAAGTATACCTTTATCGCAGGTGCGATCCCTGCTCTCAAAGGTTAAGCAAGGTTACCGCCCGAAGGCATCGTCTCTCAGGTCATGACGATTTTGGCTGGCAATCACCCGAAGGCGTCCCTCTCAGATTACTAGGACATTGGCTGTTGTCGGAGACAACGAGTTAACGTTTACATTATTAAAGGCTGAATCCATGATGTCAATAAACAATAGCGCTCCCTTGACATACATCATTCGCCAGATAAACAAGCAGAAAAAAACAATTTCCCGAATGGATTTAATCCTATAAACCAAAAATCATAACTAATAAGAGCTTTGCTTGGCACTTTATCAATGTTCCACGGGTCATTTGTATATGAAACTATACCCAATGAAACCAAATGTTCTATATATGTATAAAGAAGTTCAGGTTGCATCAATTCTTCTGGCCGAACCATCATCTTAGATAGTTTAGCTTTATAGGTCTCAGGAAGATTTCCAGCTTCTATTGCCTTACTTCTCTCATCCTTACCAATCACATCATTACCCTTTTTTAAATGGCGCATATATGCCGAAGGTTCTGAAGCAGATAATTGTTGAATCAGCAGAGCTTCGTCAGGAGCGAGTTGGCTTATTATAAATATAAAAGCGGGATGCGCTTCACCTAACCTCTCGGCATCCATACTCCTGGCGAGCAAATTAATATACATATCCGTAACAATACTTTTTTCCTCTTGAATTCGGAGCTTATCACAAAGCTGTAATGCAACAGACTCAATAGGTGATATACGATTTTCGGGAGGAACTTTTTGAAGAGAACGTTTTATATAATTCGCTAAACGATCCTGGAGCATCCCTGCAAATTGCAGCGGAAACAACGCTAAACGAATAGTCTTAACAGCATCAACACCTATCTTACTCACTTCTTGAAGTGTGTCTTTTACTCCATCACTGTACGTTTCCTCAACTACCTTTGTTGGCAACGCCTTAAGTATTTCTGATGGTTCAACCATTCGCAGCCTCTTCTTGTCATATTAATAATGAACAAAAGGCCCGATCCCATCCTGGTATCGAGCCTCTGAACCTGTACCACGGGTTCATCGTTAATTTCACTTCTCCGGGCCAGAGCCTTTTTTGGCCGACGTGTAATCTCACGGAGGGTCACGCCTTACAACCTCATCCAGGTAACAAAATGGGTCGCTATACTGTCCAATCTTCCGCCTGTAGATACGCAAAATCGGATTGCCGCAGTCGCGGGGTACTTCAAAGCCATCAGCAAAATAGCAAATTCACGCCATGCTTCCAACCAAAAACATAAAGCCAGTCAGACACTTTTCTTTGCCGGACTTTTCCGCCGACGACCAGGCTTCTTCGCCCCGACATTCACAATTCCGTTGCAGTCAGGGTAGTTGACGCATCCCCAGAATGTGCCTGATTTCCCTGTGCGCTGGCGCGTTGTCCCACCGCAGATTGGACACGGCGGAGAAAGCGGTAACGTGATCTTAACGGTCAGCTGCTGCCCCTTTGCCACCAGTTGCATTGTCCAGGCTGACTGCTTCGCCATAAAATCATCAAGCGACATCCGGCCTTCAGCAATATCATCCAGCGATTGCTCCCAGAGAGCCGTCATCCCCGGATCTTTAAGCTGTGCCGGTAATACAGCCATTAAATCAGCCGCGATAGGTGTTGCCAGCAGATGCTTGCCGTTCTTCACCACAAAACCACGCTTCAGCAACGTTTCAATTACGCCAGCCCGGGTCGCTTCCGTCCCCAGCCCCGCATTCTCTTTGAGAATCTCTTTAAGACGCGGATCGGTAACAAACTGCGCCGCATTCTTCATCGCAGCGATCAATGTCCCTTCCGTATAGTGCTCCGGTGGTTTTGTCTGCTGCGCCTTCGCTTCCGCGCCAGTGACCAGGCATACCCTCCCTTTAGCCATTGCAGGTAACCGGGCCTTGTCACCGGTATCGCCTGCATCCTCTTCAGTATCCTTACCAAACAAGTTCTTCCAGCCAGCAACGACCACAACTTTACCGCTGGTCTTAAATAACTGACCGCCACAATGCAGCGAAACCCGCGTGGCATCCACTTCATGGTTAGGCAAGAACTGGGCCAGATAATGCAGCCGGATAAGCTGGTAAACGTTGCGCTCCTGCTCACTCATTTTTGCCAGATCACAGGGCTGCTTTGTGGGGATAATACCGTGGTGTGCGGTGATCTTTTTGTCATTCCAGATGCGGGAAACATGCTGCATATCAAGCCGCGAGATGATCGCAGATAAAGTAGGATCGCTTTGCTGTATCGAGGCCATCACCTGCCCAATCTCACTGCGCATTGATGTCGGCAGATAGCCGCAGTCGGTGCGAGGGTACGTCGTCGCTTTATGGGTTTCATACAAAGCCTGCGCAATATCCAGTACCTGCTGCGCACCATAGCCAAAACGGCGGGAACAGGATTGCTGTAACGTACCGAGATCAAACGCCAGCGGAGCGGATTCTGTTTCCCTTTTGGTCTCAACCTCTGCCACCGTCGCCTGTCCGGTTTTCTGACAAAGCTGAACCACCTGCTGTGCTGCTGTCGGGTTAATACAGCGTTTATCCTCATCACAATATGCCGCAGCTGGCACCCACTGCGCCTGAAATGCGATCCTACCCGCCGCCAGCTGCGCCACGACATTCCAGTAGGGCTTCGGAATAAACTGCGCAATATCGCGATCGCGTACCACAATCAGGTTGAGCGTCGGCGTTTGCACCCGTCCTACCGATAAAACACTACCGTAGCCGTTCTCCCGGGCCTTGACCGAATATAACCGCGTCATATTCATACCTATTTGCCAGTCAGCCCGGGCGCGGCCCAGACCGGCTAAATAGTAGGGTAATGTCGCACTTCCAGGCTTTATCGCCGCCAATGCGGTGCGAACGCTGGCTTCATCCAGCGCCGAGAGCCATAACCGCTCAACTTTTCCCTGATAGTGGCAATAATCGAGGATTTCACGGGCAATAACCTCTCCTTCCCGATCCGCATCGGTGGCAATCACTACCGTATCAGCCTGTTTCAGCAGTTTCTGGATGACGGAAAACTGAGCCGCCGCATCCGGTTTAACCTGCATTTGCCACGTTGTCGGTAATACCGGCAGCACGTCAGTACGCCAGGGAACGCCGAACTGTTCACCGTAGGCATCTGGGCTGGCCTGCTCCAGCAGGTGACCAAAACCCCAGGTGACACACATGCCGTTTCCGGTTTGATAACCCGGCATTTTCTTTGTTGCGCCCAGCACAGCGGCAATATCCCGTCCCTGACTGGGTTTTTCACAGAGAAAGAGCTTCATCGAATCGTCCCTTCCGCAACGCTCCTCATATTCTCAAACAGCTTGCTGGTATAAGCCGCCGAGGTATGAGAGGCCAGTCCGGAACGAAAGGTGATATACATGCGGCTACCGGAACCGTTTTTCTCCAGCTCGACCTGAACGCTGTCGTTGGTATTTTCGCTTCCCCAGTCGCGCCCCATTTTGTAGTAACTACCGGGTTGCCCGTCCCATATCCATGCCCCATCGGCTACTGAAGCGGCAGTCCACCCTCCACTTTGCGTACCGTTATTACGTAGTTGCACCACTTCATCAGCCGAGATAAAGCGGTAGTAGCGCTTAACTCGAGCCGCTGCCGTATCAACATCAACGGGAACACGGTATTCCTGCGCTATTTTGTAGCTGGCCTGCGGTACGCCTTTCGACAACACTACCGGACCACTGTCTGCCGGTGCGGACCCGACTGAGAAGATCCCACCGCTAATCTGGTTTATCGCACTGTTGACACTGTCAACACTCGCACACCCACTCAGACAGGAACTCAGGATGAATAATCCGGTAAAAGCGGTTTTATTGCTGATCATCCTGCACCTCCTGCTTTTCCGCTTTCTCTTTGCGTGACTGACGTTTGAAGGCGGCTTTCAGCGCCTTAATACTTTCGGCGCTTACTGGCGGAGAAAAGCGGGAACGGCGGGTTCCCAGCAGGATCGCCCTGTCCGGCTCCCCGAATTGTTCGATAGCCTGCCGGGCAACGTCGTTATCTGATGCAATATCCTGGCGAGTAACGGGATGAGAACGATAACGCAGAGCGACAGAGAAGATACGACGAATTTGATGGCTACCACGATGTAACCAGGCTTTGCGCTCTTTCAGCGACATCAGACCGTAGTGATGCGCCTGGAAGACACGCAGAATAAGCTGATCGAATCCAACAAGGAGGTAAACGCAGCGGTATCCCAGTGGGGTATGGCTGTGAACGCCGATATTTAGCGGCGCTGTGGAGGTGACTCCGGAAACAGAAGCATTAGCTGGCAGCATCGCCATTAGGGCATCGATATCGTTCAGCCATTTCTGGAGCTGCTGGCTGGCCGTCTCCAGTAATGTTTCCACTTCCACCAGAGCAGCATCCGCCCACGGATTATCGGCCAATGAATCGCGGTTAATCCGGGAAATGAGCCGGAAAAACAGCGGCATCCCGATAAGCGAAGGCTTACCCTCCGAGGCAGGCCGGCCACTCCAGGTGTTAATGGCGTATTGGGTATGTAGCTCGATGCGCAATTCAGAATGCAGCGCACCGGCTTTCTTTTCCGTCTTGTCTGACATGGGAATCCATCCATAAAATCTAACGAGATGGAAATGGTCATGGATTGCGGAGGTCAGGAACAATGGGAAACTGTTTTCGCGAACAAAAAAGAAACGCTTTTGTCATTCATCCTCAAATGTAATACATTAGTTGCAACACACTCTTGGATTTTTAATAAA
>NZ_JANEWL010000061.1:0-27827 GCF_028069815.1 Citrobacter sp. Awk 2 | reverse complement strand
TCTTTAATTTTTTCAATTAGTTAATTCTCTGAACCGTACGTTGTCTCTGCGTGCTGTGGTATTGATTAAGAAGTGAATTAGTCATTAATGAGCGGCATTTTGCTTAAACTTGCGTCAGTTGGCAACTTATTCAGAAAACAGACCGCATTTGATGATAAGACAAGGTCGTGATTTTATTTCGACGCAAACGGTTTCGTCGGCGCGGTAGATTCTTTATAATGACGCCCGTTTCCCCCACTTGGGCACACCGAAAGCTTAGAAGACGAGAGACTTATGATGGAAATTCTGCGTGGTTCACCTGCACTGTCTGCATTCCGTATTAACAAACTGCTGGCACGTTTTCAGGCTGCCAACCTCCAGGTCCACAATATTTACGCCGAGTACGTCCATTTTGCCGATCTGAATGCACCATTGAATGAGGACGAGCGCGCGCAACTTGCACGTCTGCTGAAATATGGTCCTGCTCTTCACAGTCATGCCCCTGAAGGCAAACTGCTGCTGGTCACGCCTCGCCCGGGTACCATCTCCCCGTGGTCTTCTAAAGCGACTGATATTGCCCATAACTGCGGCCTGCAACAGATTAGCCGCCTGGAACGTGGCATTGCCTGGTATGTTGAGGCCTCCACGCTGACTGCTGAGCAGTGGCTGACGGTTGCCAATATTCTGCATGACCGCATGATGGAAACGGTTTTCTCTGCGCTGAGCGATGCTGAAAAACTGTTTGTTCATCACCAGCCTGCGCCGGTTTCCAGCGTTGACCTGCTGGGTGAAGGACGCCAGGCGTTGATTGACGCTAACCTGCGTTTGGGTCTTGCGCTGGCAGAGGATGAAATCGACTATCTGCAAGATGCGTTCACTAAGCTGGGACGCAACCCGAACGACATCGAACTGTACATGTTTGCACAGGCCAACTCCGAGCACTGCCGTCATAAAATTTTTAATGCCGACTGGGTGATCGACGGTAAGCAGCAGCCGAAATCGCTGTTCAAGATGATCAAAAACACCTTTGAAACCACGCCGGATCACGTCCTGTCTGCCTATAAAGATAACGCAGCGGTGATGGAAGGTTCTGAAGTGGGTCGCTACTTTGCTGACCACCAGACCGGTCGCTACGATTTCCATCAGGAGCCTGCTCATATCCTGATGAAGGTTGAAACCCATAACCACCCGACGGCGATCTCGCCGTGGCCAGGTGCCGCAACGGGCTCTGGTGGTGAAATTCGCGATGAAGGCGCAACCGGGCGCGGTGCGAAACCGAAAGCTGGCCTGGTGGGTTTCTCCGTTTCCAACCTGCGTATCCCGGGCTTTGAACAGCCGTGGGAAGAAGATTTTGGCAAGCCGGACCGTATTGTCACCGCACTGGATATTATGACCGAAGGTCCACTGGGTGGTGCTGCGTTTAACAACGAATTTGGTCGTCCTGCGCTGACGGGCTACTTCCGCACCTATGAAGAGAAAGTGAACAGCCATAATGGTGAAGAGCTGCGCGGCTATCACAAGCCGATCATGTTGGCGGGTGGGATCGGCAATATCCGTGAAGATCACGTGCAGAAAGGCGAGATCGTGGTGGGCGCCAAGCTGATCGTCCTCGGCGGTCCGGCGATGAACATCGGCCTGGGCGGTGGTGCGGCATCATCTATGGCTTCCGGCCAGTCTGATGCCGATCTTGATTTCGCTTCTGTACAGCGCGACAACCCGGAAATGGAGCGTCGCTGCCAGGAAGTTATCGACCGTTGCTGGCAGATGGGGGACGCTAACCCGATCCTGTTCATCCACGATGTTGGTGCGGGTGGCCTGTCTAATGCCATGCCGGAGCTGGTCAGTGACGGCGGACGCGGCGGCAAATTCCAGTTGCGCGATATCCTGAGTGATGAACCGGGTATGAGCCCGCTGGAAATCTGGTGTAACGAATCTCAGGAGCGCTATGTGCTGGCGGTGGCCGCCGATCAACTGCCGCTGTTTGATGAACTGTGTAAGCGCGAGCGTGCCCCCTATGCGGTGATTGGTGAAGCTACCGAAGAACAACACCTGACGTTGAGCGATAGCCACTTCGACAACCAGCCGATTGACATGCCGCTGGACGTTCTGCTGGGTAAAACGCCGAAAATGACCCGCGACGTACAAACGCTGAAAGCCAAAGGCGAGCTGCTGACACGTGAGCATATTACGATTGCTGACGCGGTAAACCGTGTGCTGCACCTGCCGACCGTAGCAGAGAAAACCTTCCTCGTTACCATCGGCGACCGTACTGTCACCGGGATGGTGGCGCGTGACCAGATGGTGGGTCCGTGGCAGATCCCGGTAGCGAACTGTGCGGTCACTACCGCCAGTCTGGATAGCTACTATGGTGAAGCGATGTCCATCGGTGAACGAGCCCCTGTCGCGCTGCTGGACTTCTCCGCCTCTGCGCGTCTGGCCGTCGGTGAAGCGCTAACCAATATTGCGGCCACGCAGATTGGCGATATCAAACGCATTAAACTCTCCGCAAACTGGATGGCGGCTGCGGGTCACCCGGGTGAAGATGCCGGGCTGTACGAAGCGGTAAAAGCTGTCGGGGAAGAGTTATGTCCGGCGCTTGGCCTGACTATCCCAGTGGGTAAAGACTCCATGTCGATGAAAACCCGCTGGCAGGAAGGTAACGAGCAGCGTGAAATGACCTCCCCGCTGTCACTGGTGATCACCGCCTTTGCTCGCGTGGAAGACGTGCGCCATACAATCACGCCGCAGCTGTCTACTGAAGACAATGCGCTGCTGCTGATTGATCTTGGCCTTGGTCACAATGCGCTGGGTGCGACATCGCTGGCACAGGTATACCGTCAACTGGGCGACAAACCTGCCGATGTGCGCGATGTAACGCAGTTGAAAGACTTCTACGACGCCATTCAGGCGTTGGTCGCACAACGTAAGCTGCTGGCTTACCATGACCGCTCCGACGGCGGTCTGCTGGTTACGCTGGCAGAAATGGCCTTTACCGGTCACTGCGGCGTTGAAGCAGATATCGGTACTCTGGGCGATGATCACCTGGCGGCGCTGTTTAATGAAGAGCTGGGCGCTGTCATTCAGATTCGCGCTGCTGACCGTGACGCGGTAGAAGCGATTCTGGCGGCGAACGGTCTGGCTGATTGCGTACATTATCTCGGCCAGGCGGTAGCCGGCGATCGTTTCACCCTGACCGCCCAAGGTCAGCCGGTGTTTAGCGAAAGCCGTACTACCCTGCGTATGTGGTGGGCGGAAACAACCTGGCAGATGCAGCGTCTGCGCGACAACCCGGAATGTGCCGATCAGGAACACAACGCTAAAACCAACGATGCCGATCCTGGTCTCAACGTTAAACTGTCGTTTGATATCAACGAAGATATTGCGGCTCCGTATATCGCTACCGGTGCGCGTCCAAAAGTGGCCGTACTGCGCGAGCAGGGCGTGAACTCCCACGTTGAAATGGCAGCAGCCTTCCACCGTGCGGGTTTCGACGCCATCGATGTGCATATGAGCGATCTGCTGGGCGGTCGTATTGGTCTGGGTAACTTCCAGGCGCTGGTGGCCTGTGGTGGCTTCTCTTACGGTGACGTGCTTGGTGCAGGCGAAGGTTGGGCGAAGTCGATTCTGTTCAACAATCGGGTACGTGATGAGTTCGAAACCTTCTTCCATCGCCCGCAAACGCTGGCACTCGGCGTGTGTAACGGTTGTCAGATGATGTCTAACCTGCGCGAGCTGATCCCTGGAAGCGACCTGTGGCCGCGCTTTGTGCGTAACCACTCCGATCGCTTTGAAGCGCGTTTCAGCCTGGTCGAAGTGACACAAAGCCCGTCTCTGCTGCTGCAGGGTATGGTGGGGTCACAGATGCCAATTGCGGTTTCTCACGGCGAAGGTCGTGTGGAAGTGCGTGACGATGCGCATTTGGCTGGGCTGGAGAGCAAAGGGCTGGTGGCGCTGCGCTACGTTGATAACTTCGGTAAGGTGACCGAAACCTATCCGGCTAACCCGAACGGTTCTCCAAACGGTATCACTGCTGTTACCACTGAAAATGGTCGCGTAACGATTATGATGCCACACCCGGAGCGTGTATTCCGTACCGTGAGCAACTCCTGGCACCCGGAAAACTGGGGCGAGGACAGCCCGTGGATGCGTATCTTCCGTAATGCGCGTAAACAGCTCGGTTAATCTGGTCAAACATCATGAAGCCCCTCTCGAGGGGCTTTTTTGTCGCCAGATACAGAGCGCCTGATGGCACTGCGCTTATCAGGCCTACGGGGAAGAGCGCTTGTAGACCGGATAAGGCATTTACTTCGCGATCCGACTGCCTGATGGCACTGCGCTTATCAGGCCTACGGGGAAGGGCACTTGTAGGCCGGATAAGGCATTTACGCCGCCATCCGACTACCTGATGGCACTGCGCTTATCAGGCCTGCGGGGAAGAGCGCTTGTAGACCGGATAAGGCATTTACGCCGCCATCCGGCTGCCTGATGACACTGCGCTTATCAGGCCTACGGGGAAGAGCGCTTGTAGACCGGATAAGGCATTTACTTCGCGATCCGACTGCCTGATGACACTGCGCTTATCAGGCCTACGGGGAAGAGCGCTTGTAGGCCGGATAAGGCGTTTACGCCGCCATCCGACTGCCTGATGGCACTGCGCTTATCAGGCCTACGGGGAAGAGCGCTTGTAGGCCGGATAAGGTACTTACGCCGCCATCCGGCTGCCTGATGGCACTGCGCTTATCAGGCATACGGGGAAGGGCACTTGTAGGCCGGATAAGGCGTTTACGCCGCCATCCGGCAATTAACTCAGCGCTTATGCCGCAAAATTAAAGTGTCGGGAAATCCCGACATTGTCAGGGTTGGTTTGTCGCCAAAAAGAGACACTTAATAATTTGATCTATAATGATTTTATTTTTAAGTGCAGCGAGTGTTGCTTATTAGCGACAGAGTGCACAAAAAACACTCAATCCTTATTTTTACACAATTATTCATATTTCTTATATTTATCATTGTGTTAATAAAGTGTTTTGAATATTGGCACAGATGCTGCATAATATTAACCAGTGGCTCATTCACCTTCTTATGTCAGCCCCTTCGGGACGTGCTACATAAACTTCGAATGACGCACAACAAGGTGCCTGCCGTCCAACATCTGATATTAGCGAAGCTCATATCAACCTTCGGGCGAAACGTCGAGTTAGGCACCGCCTTATTCCATAACAAAGCCGGGTTAATCCCGGCTTTGTTGTATCTGACGTTCCCCTCAGTTAGCATCGTCTTATTCCCGTCCATTGAGAGTAACGCCTTGAAGCGCTGGTCTGTTTTCCCTCGATCCTTACGTCAGCTGGTGACACTGGCATTTTTGCTGATCCTGCTCCCTTTGCTCGTACTGGCCTGGCAAGCGTGGCAGAGCCTGAACGCCCTGAGCGCTCAGGCGGCGCTGACTAACAGAACCACGCTCATTGATGCCCGACGCAGCGAGGCGATGACCAATGCCGCGCTGGAGATGGAGCGTAGCTACCGACAGTATTGTGTGCTGGATGATCCGACGCTGGCAAAGGTTTACCAGAGCCAGCGTAAGCGTTATAGCGACATGCTGGACGCGCATGCGGGCGTTTTACCGGACAACAAGCTCTACCAGGCGTTACGGCAGGATCTCAACGATCTCGCCCAACTGCAGTGTAATAACAGCGGTCCTGACAGCCAGGCGGCAGCCCGTCTGGAAGCCTTCGCTAATGCGAATACCGACATGGTGCAGGCTACACGTACCGTGGTCTTCTCGCGCGGTCAGCAGTTACAACAAGAAATTGCCGAACGTGGTCAGTTCTTTGGCTGGCAGGCGCTGGTACTGTTTCTCGTTAGTCTGGCGATGGTACTGCTGTTTACCCGTATGATTATCGGCCCGGTGAAGGGTATTGAACGGATGATTAATCGTCTGGGGGAAGGTCGCTCACTGGGCGATAGCGTATTGTTTACAGGCCCCCGGGAACTGCGTTCCGTTGGCCAGCGCATAATCTGGTTGAGCGAGCGCCTTTCCTGGCTTGAGTCACAGCGACATCAGTTTTTACGCCATCTCTCACATGAACTGAAAACGCCGCTGGCAAGTATGCGTGAAGGCACGGAGTTGCTGGCCGATCAGGTAGTTGGACCGCTCACTCCCGAGCAAAAAGAGGTGGTCGGTATTCTGGATGACAGTAGCCGTAATCTACAAAAGCTGATTGAGCAATTGCTTGATTACAACCGCAAGCTGGCGGATGACGAAGTAGAACTTGAGCGCGTAGAAATCGCGCCGTTGGTGGAAAGTGTTGTTTCAGCACATAGCCTGCCCGCTCGCGCCAAAATGATACATACTGATGTTGCGTTGGCGGCGAACGCATGTCTGGCCGAGCCCATGCTGTTAATGAGCGTGCTGGACAATCTTTATTCCAATGCGGTGCACTATGGCGCTGAATCCGGTAACATTTGGATCCGCAGCAGTTTGCATGGCTCGACGGTATACATTGATGTCATAAATACCGGCACACCGATTCCAGAAGCAGAACAGGCGATGATCTTCGAACCGTTTTTCCAGGGTAGCCATCAGCGAAAAGGGGCAGTCAAAGGAAGCGGGTTGGGACTGAGCATCGCCAGAGACTGTATCCGCCGTATGCGGGGAAAACTGTATCTGGTTGATGAGCATGCGCAAAGCGTTTGTTTCCGCATAGAACTGCCGCTATCTGCATCGAAAAACCACTAAAATGAACCTAAGTCTGGTGAGTATGCCACACGTTGTTGCCCGAATGCTTAAACGAGATTTTATTCGCCGCGTCTTACTCGCAAGTCTGCCATGCCTGGCGCTGGTCGGCTGCGTTCCCAACGCGGTGAATCACATTATCGGCGATCCTTCGCAGGAGAAAATCCCGCCGCATCAACTCGCTGATTACCTTGCCACCGAATGTACGGATATCTGGTCGCTATCGGGCCAGTCCACAGATACCAACCCGCTCTACTGGTTGCGAACCATGGATTGTGCCGATCGCCTGATGCCTGTTCAGGCACGCAGTGAAGCCAGTACCCAACTCACGGATACCTGGCAGGGTGCTTTTAAGCGTGGGATCCTGCTTGATGGCGCCCACATTACACCGCCTGAAAGGCGTGAAATAATGACCCGTCTGGATGCGCTAAGCCCGCAAATTCCGGCCCAGGTACGTCCGCTTTATCAGGTCTGGCGCAGTAGTCAAACGCTGCAGTTACAGCTTGCAGAAGAACGTATGCGCTACAGTAAACTTCAGCAGTCATCTGACAGCGATCTTGATGCGCTGCGCCAACAGCAACAGAATTTGCAGAGCCAGCTCGATCTCACCACCCGTAAGCTGGAAAACCTGACCGATATTGAACGACAACTGTCCACCCGTAAACCTGCCGGCAGCTACAATCCCGATGCGTTGCACGGTACTGATAAGCTCACGACGCCTGATGATGGGGAGGTCACGCCATGATAAGCCGCAAGCCCGCGCATCTGCTGCTCGTCGATGACGATCCGGGGCTGTTGAAATTGCTCGGTATGCGGCTGACCAGTGAAGGTTACAGCGTCGTAACTGCAGAAAGTGGGCAGGAAGGATTACGGGTACTGAATCGTGAAAAAGTGGATCTGGTCATTAGCGACCTGCGCATGGATGAAATGGACGGCATGCAGCTGTTCACTGAAATCCAGAAAGTGCAGCCGGGGATGCCGGTCATTATCCTGACTGCGCACGGCTCCATTCCCGATGCTGTCGCGGCAACGCAGCAGGGCGTTTTCAGCTTTCTCACCAAGCCGGTCGATAAAGACGCGCTATACAAAGCGATTGACGGTGCGCTGGAACAGTCCGCGCCTGCTACTGATGATAGCTGGCGTGAATCAATTGTTACCCGTAGCCCGTTAATGCTGCGTTTGTTAGAACAGGCGCGGATGGTCGCGCAATCGGATGTCAGCGTATTGATCAACGGGCAGAGCGGCACCGGGAAAGAGGTGTTTGCCCAAGCGATTCACAACGCCAGTCCGCGCAGCCACAAGCCCTTTATCGCCATAAACTGTGGGGCGTTGCCGGAACAACTGCTGGAATCAGAGCTTTTTGGTCATGCGCGCGGTGCCTTTACCGGAGCGGTGAGTAATCGTGAAGGTTTGTTTCAGGCAGCAGAAGGCGGGACGTTATTTCTCGACGAAATAGGCGATATGCCCGCGCCGTTACAGGTTAAATTGCTGCGCGTATTGCAGGAGCGTAAAGTTCGTCCGCTCGGTAGCAATCGTGATATCGACATTGATGTGCGGATTGTTTCTGCAACGCACCGCGACCTGCCCAAAGCCATGGCGCGGGGCGAATTTCGTGAGGATCTCTATTACCGTCTCAACGTGGTAAGTCTGAAGATCCCGGCGCTGGCCGAGCGTACAGAAGATATACCACTGCTGGCAAACCATCTGCTGCGTCAGTCAGCCGAACGGCACAAACCGTTTGTCCGTGCTTTTTCGACTGATGCGATGAAACGTTTAATGACCGCCAGTTGGCCGGGCAACGTGCGTCAGTTAGTCAACGTGATTGAACAGTGCGTGGCGTTAACCTCTTCGCCGGTGATCAGTGACGCGCTGGTAGAGCAGGCGCTGGAAGGTGAAAATACGGCGCTGCCAACCTTTGTTGAAGCGCGCAACCAGTTTGAGCTCAACTACTTGCGTAAGCTACTGCAAATCACCAAAGGCAATGTTACCCATGCTGCACGAATGGCGGGACGCAATCGCACAGAATTCTACAAGTTGCTCTCTCGTCATGAACTTGATGCAAACGATTTCAAAGAATAAATCTGCGGATTATGTTAGCTTTATTTGATCAAAAGACAGGCGACCTTTTCAAGGAATAGCATGAAAAAGATTGATGCGATTATTAAACCCTTCAAGCTGGACGATGTCCGCGAAGCGCTGGCAGAAGTCGGCATTACCGGTATGACGGTGACAGAAGTGAAGGGGTTTGGCCGTCAGAAAGGCCACACCGAGTTGTACCGTGGCGCGGAATATATGGTGGATTTTCTGCCGAAGGTAAAAATTGAAATCGTGGTTACCGACGATATTGTTGATACCTGTGTCGACACGATTATTCGTACTGCCCAGACCGGCAAAATCGGCGACGGTAAGATTTTTGTCTTCGATGTGGCGCGTGTTATTCGTATCCGTACTGGCGAAGAAGACGACGCGGCAATCTAAGCCGCGCCGTTAATTTGTAGGCCTGATAAGCGTAGTGCATCAGGCAGAGTGATTGCCGGATGACGGCGTATACGCCTTATCCGGCCTACTCGCTGACTTAATTACAAGACTTTATGTGGGCCGAAGCATTCGTAATGAATGTTTTCGTTTTTCACACCCAGACCGACCAGTTGCTTTGCAGCAAATTGCATAAAGCCAACCGGGCCGCACAGGTAGAACTGCATCGCCGGGTCACTGATAGCGCCTTCCAGTTTATTCAGATCCATCAGCCCAACGCTATCAAACGCACCTTTCGCGCGATCGGCTTCGGTTGGCTCACGATACCAGGTGTGTGCGCTAAAGCGTGGCAGCGTTTTGCCTAGTTCATTCACTTCATCGGCAAAGGCATGCACGTCACCATTTTCTGCCGCGTGGAACCAGTTAACCTGCGCCGTATGATGCGCTTTTGCCAGCGTGTCCAGCATGGCCAGCATTGGGGTCTGACCTACGCCTGCGGAAATCAGCGATACCGGAGTATCGGTGGAAACATCCATAAAGAAATCACCCGCCGGTGCGGCTAAATGGACGATGTCGCCGACGTTCGCGTGGTTGTGCAGCCAGGTTGAGACCTGACCACCGTCTTCACGCTTAACGGCAATACGGTAGCCCTTACCATCCGGTTTGCGGGTCAGCGAGTACTGACGAATCTCCTGATGCGGGAAGCCTTCTGGCTTCAGCCAGACGCCCAGATACTGCCCCGGGTGGTATTCCGCGACCGCACCGCCGTCGACCGGTTCAAACTCAAAGCTGGTGATTAACGCGCTACGCGGGGTTTTGGCCACGATGCGGAAAGGGCGGGTGCCTTCCCAGCCGCCATTTTTGCTGGCATTTTCGCTGTAGATTTGCGCCTCACGGTTGATAAAGACGTTAGCCAGCACCCCATACGCTTTGCCCCACGCATCCAGCACTTCCTGGCCTGGGCTGAACATTTCATCCAGCGTTGCCAACAGATGACCACCCACGATGTTGTACTGCTCGGGTTTAATCTGGAAGCTGGTATGCTTCTGGGCGATTTTCTCGACCGCTGGCAGTAGCGCTGGCAGGTTTTCGATATTGCTGGCATACGCGGCAATGGCGTTAAACAACGCTTCGCGCTGATCGCCATTACGCTGGTTACTCATGTTGAAAATTTCTTTCAGCTCTGGGTTATGCGTAAACATGCGATCGTAGAAATGAGCGGTCAGTTTCGGACCTGTTTCAACCAGCAAGGGAATGGTGGCTTTCACTGTAGCGATGGTTTGTGCGTCAAGCATACGGTCTTCCTTTATCTGAGACTTTAATGATGTATGTCAAATGCATCTTATAAAAAATACCCCTGCATTGTAAATGGTTCTTTGTAACTTTGCGTTGTAAAGGTTACAACGTGAAAAATCTGCATCACAAACCTGAAAAGAAATCCGTTGAAATTCAGCAGAGCTTTGTTCCAAAAAGCCTTGTGTACCGCGAAGGTAATCGTTTGCGTAAAATCCTTTGTCAAGACCTGTTATCGAAGAATGATTCGGTTATACTGTTGGCCGAAGTCCTAGGGACAACCTTTTTAGGCCGAAATTCTATTGTTAGCTGAGTCAGGAGATGCGGATGTTAAAGCGTGAAATGAACATTGCCGATTATGATGCCGAACTGTGGCAGGCTATGGAGCAGGAAAAAGTACGTCAGGAAGAGCACATCGAACTGATCGCCTCCGAAAACTACACCAGCCCGCGCGTGATGCAGGCACAGGGTTCTCAGCTGACCAACAAATACGCTGAAGGTTATCCGGGCAAGCGCTATTACGGCGGTTGCGAATACGTTGATATCGTTGAGCAACTGGCGATCGACCGCGCGAAAGAGCTGTTTGGTGCTGATTACGCTAACGTCCAACCGCACTCAGGTTCTCAGGCTAACTTCGCTGTTTATACCGCACTGCTGCAACCGGGTGATACCGTTCTGGGTATGAACCTGGCACAAGGCGGCCACCTGACTCACGGTTCCCCGGTAAACTTCTCCGGCAAACTGTACAACATCATTCCTTACGGTATTGATGAGTCCGGTAAAATTGACTACGAAGACATGGCTAAGCAGGCCAAAGAGCACAAACCGAAGATGATCATCGGCGGCTTCTCTGCTTATTCCGGTGTGGTTGACTGGGCAAAAATGCGCGAAATCGCCGACAGCATCGGCGCATATCTGTTTGTTGACATGGCGCACGTTGCGGGTCTGATTGCCGCAGGCGTTTATCCGAACCCGGTTCCACACGCACACGTTGTGACCACCACCACCCACAAAACCCTGGCGGGTCCGCGTGGCGGTCTGATCCTGGCGAAAGGCGGTGACGAAGAGCTGTACAAAAAACTGAACTCCGCGGTGTTCCCAAGTGCGCAGGGCGGCCCGCTGATGCATGTTATCGCGGCAAAAGCGGTAGCGCTGAAAGAAGCGATGGAGCCAGAGTTCAAAGTTTACCAGCAGCAGGTTGCTAAAAACGCCAAAGCGATGGTGGAAGTGTTCCTGAACCGTGGTTACAAAGTGGTTTCTGGCGGTACTGAAAACCACCTGTTCCTGCTGGATCTGGTTGATAAAAACCTGACTGGTAAAGAAGCTGACGCCGCGTTGGGCCGTGCTAACATCACCGTTAACAAAAACAGCGTGCCGAACGATCCGAAGAGCCCGTTTGTGACTTCTGGTATCCGCATTGGTTCTCCGGCTGTGACTCGTCGTGGCTTTAAAGAAGCAGAAGTGAAAGAACTGGCTGGCTGGATGTGTGACGTTCTGGACAACATCAATGACGAAGCTGTTATTGAGCGTGTGAAAGGTAAAGTGCTGGATATCTGTGCACGCTTCCCGGTTTACGCGTAAGTAATACGGATTGCCGGATGGCGGTGTAAACACCTTATCCGGCCTACATACGAGTGATTTGTAGGCCGGATAAACGCAGTATCCTCCAGCCGTTATATCGACTTAAGCACGATTGCTTCATCGACTAAAGCCGCCATTGGCGGCTTTTTCCTGGCCTGAATCCATTTCCTCAATAAACGTATTTCTCGTCCCTGATTCAACGTTACTGCGCCGACTATCACGCCATCCTGCAGGTTAAACCATATCGCTTTCTGCGCATCAGCATCACCGCGCACAAGCCAGCTATCTCCCTGCATTTCGCCAATAAACTGCAAATTATCCTGGTATTGGTCAGTCCAGAACCAGCCAGGTGTCTTCTCCGGCAACGGTAAATTGAGCATTGCGGCAGCGGCAATTTGTGCCTGAATATTGGCATTTTCCCAGCTTTCGACACGCGCCAATGAACCGTCGGGCTGATACGTCAGTGCCACGTCGCCGGCAGCAAAAATCGCCGGATCGGAGGTGGTACAAGCGGTATCAACGATAATGCCGTTCGCCGTCTCCAGTCCTGCATCGCGGGCCAGTGCGTCATTCGCCACGATACCAATTCCGTAGATCACCGCATCGGCAGTGACGCTTTCACCATTTTGCAGCGTCAGGGTAAGTAACTCACCGCTTTCGACGTGCTCGATGGTGCTGTTGAGCCGTACCTGCACACCCGCCTGTTGGTGGCGTGCTAGCAGATAGTCACGCACTGGGGCAGGCGCATTGCGGCCCATCACCGTTGGTGCCTGCTCCACTACCGTTACCCGGCAGCCGCGCTGGGTCGCACTGGCCGCCAGTTCCAGACCAATGGTGCCCGCCCCGATAATCACAATCGATTTACCGGGGAGTAATGCATCTCGCAGACGAGTCGCGTCGTCTGCGTGGCGCAGGGTAAAGCAGCGATCGCCCAGTTTATCCAGCAGTGGAAGAGGGCGGGCAGCCGCTCCCGTGGCAATCAGTAGCTGATCCCACGGATAAACCTGGCCGTCAGCCAGCTCGAGCTGATGTGTCTGGCGACCGAGCGTCTGGATAGTCACGTTCAGATGCAGATGAACATTATTTTCCTGCCACCAGGCCGCGTTGAGTACCGGCTGTAGCTGCGGGGTGTCGTCCAGCAGCATGGCTTTGGACAATGGAGGGCGTTCGTACGGCAGATGCGGCTCATTGGAGAACAGATGTATCTCGCCGTCAAACCCTTGCTGGCGCAGTGCTACCGCCGCCATCGCTGCGGCCTGTCCACCGCCGACGATAGCAATAATTTTGTTGTGCATAACGCCTCCTCAGAGATCCAGTCCGGCGGCAACGTGGCGAATACCGCGAATACCCAGGCCAGCATCGGCATTGATCATCACGCCGCTCAACGTACGGTTGTTGCGCTTTGATGCCAGCATCACGTATGGACCGGTAAAATCTGCCGGATCAGGGAAAAACTGCAGCGGCAGGATAGCGGCGATTTTTTCCGGCGTCAGTGATTGCATAATTGATGTATCGTTCTGACCCAACGCCTGCGGCCCGCGTAGGTCGGTTGCCATACCGCACGGCCCTACGCCGTTGACACGAACTTTCGGTGCTAATTCGTAGGCTAACTGACGAATGAGTCCAGTTGCGGCGTGCTTGCTTGCGGTATACAACGGGCCGCCGCCGCCGGGATACCATGCGGCATTGGAAAGGGTAAAAATGATACTGCCTTCGCTGGCAATAAGTGCCGGTGCGCAGGCTTTCGCACCCAGCAGATAGCCCAGCACGTTAACGTTGAACAACTCATGAAAGCCGCTTTCCAGCGCCTCGGCGGAGGTACTGATCAGCGAAGCATTATGATCCCAAATCCCGGCATTACCGATAAAGCAGTCCAGCTTGCCGAACGTCGTGAGGATCTGATCCACCGCCCGCTGATAGTCGGCATAACAGGTGACATTCCCTTCTACCGCCAGCACGTGTTCGCCAAAGCGCTGGCGCAAGCTGGCGACCTTAGCTGTCGACAGTTCCAGCGTGGCAACTTTTGCACCTTCTTCGATAAAGCGTTCGACCAGAGCCAGACCGAGGCCAGAACCACCGCCAGTAATAAAGATGATGTTGTCGCGTAAATCGCTCATCAGGCCCCTCCGGGAATATCAACAAACACATCACTACCTTCCACATACACGGCATAGGTAGTCAGCGGATCGGTGGCGGGCAGGCATAGCGCTTTGCCGGTTTTCAGACAAAAACTGGCCGCATGCAGCGGGCATTCCACGGTGGCATCGTCTTCCAGATAACCTTCCGACATCGAGGCATTGCCGTGGCTGCAGCGATCGTTAATGGCATAAAACTCGCCGCCGACGTTAAACAGCGCGATGACGGGCGACGTGTCGAGCCGGAGAGCTTCACCCTCCGGCAAATCCCCTACGGGGCAGGCATAAATACGGCTCATCAGAACAGGACACTCAGGTTATGGGAGGTGATCACCGCCTGATCCAGCACGATCTCACGCTCCAGTAAACGCCACTCATCACCCGGCAGACGACGGACTTTGTCTACGCGCATGCCAACGTAAAAGGTTTCATCTCGCTCTTTTTGCGCGCGGTACAGCAGGTAGTTAAGGCGCACCGCGAACACGTCGGGTTGGCCCGTTTCGCTGATCTGCAGGTTGCTGATCAGATGACGAGTGCGCGATGGCGGCTCTTCCGCCCAGGCCATACCGGTTTCGAGGCGGGCGATCCGGCGCTCAAGCTGATCTTTGTTGTCATTGAAAATCCACGTCGTCGGCGGCTGCACGCCTTTGCGACGATCGCGGGTCTGGGCATTGACTGTGGTACGCATGGTGTAGCGAATGTCGTCGCCCAGTTGTGCCAGCCAGTCGCGAAACTTCCAGTCATCCAGCAGGCTGGCCTCATGGTAGAGAAACTGCGCAATGCGATGATGAAGCTCCAGGGAGACTAAGGTACTCATTTCATCACCTCCTGCTGGTAAGCGGCGGTTTTCTCATGCACTTCCTGCCAGCTTTCGCTACTGAGCAGATCGGCCCAACGCTGGTACATGCCGCGCGCGGCGGTTTCTGAGAAGATGTAGTTGGTGATCCCCGGAATACCGTCTTCACGGCGTTTTTCCTGGCCCAATCCCATCTCCAGACACAGTTTGGTATTGCGCGCCCGGTGGCCTTTCAGCAGCTTTTGAATTTCACACCAGTTTTCTGAATCATCCTGCTCAAGGAACCCAGCCGGGCCGAAGGCACGGGTAGCGCTGTTTTCAAATGCCGCTTTGACGTCATCTGAAGCGGCCTTATCGGTAATACAAAATGCCCACACTTCTACCTGATCGGGTCCACGTGGATGCCAGACACGCAGCGTGGCAGTACCGTTTAGCCATGACAGCGTTGGGAAGATATTGTTATGGCCCGCCAGTCGCAGAGCGCGAACTTTGCCCAGCCGCTGTTCGGCCTCTGCATAGGTATCGCGATAGTAGCTGGAGACTTCACCGTCGACCCAGACGTTGGCATCGGGCTTCTCAGTAAAGAAAAATCCGCTGCCGTGACCGTCCTGACCGAATTGCAGCGCATCTTTGGCGGTTTCCCACACTGGACGGGCGGTTTGTCCGTCCCCCAGGCGTTTATCACTGCCGTCATCTTTCGCGCCCAGTACCTGGACGGCAGATGCATGGCTAAACAGGGCGTGATATTGGTCGCTGGCAAACTGCTCGGCGGGGAATTTCCAGTTACAGTCAATAGTCCACTTTTGTACACCACCGACGATTTCAGTGCCGCCTTCGCGACGATCAAGCACGCCGTCCAGATACCAGGCGATGTCGCCGAGATAATCGCGTAGCGCAGGTGCACTGGTGTCCCAGTTGCCGAAGATCAGCCCCTTGTAGCTCTCAACGCCGGGTACTTCGTTCAGGCCCCAGTGAGATTTGCACAACCCTTGTGGGTAAGCGCGTGGCTCCAGCGGGACATCGATGAGCTCGCCGTTAATACCGTATGACCAGCCGTGATATGGGCAGGTAAAGGCACGGGTGTTACCGCAGTCGGCGTAACTGACCCGCATTGCGCGGTGGCGGCATTGGTTGAGAAAGGCTTTGATGCTGCCGTCTTTCTGACGCACCACCACGACCGCATCCTCGCCCATGTAGGTGTTAAAAAAGTCACCCGGTTTTGGAATTTGGCTTTCGTGCGCGAGGAATAACCAGCAGCGTCCGAAGATCCGTTCCAGCTCCAGTTGGTAAATTTCAGGGTCGGTATAAATCCGTGGCGTTACGCGACCGTTTTGGGTATCAATCAGTTGGTAGATGTCTAAATTTGAGGGTGTGGTCATATTTTTTAATCCTGAAAGCTAAGATGTATTGACCTTCTTTTTTTGTGCCATAAGGATGTTGCTGGTTAGTTATCAATCTGTGAAATAGTAAATTTCTACCAGTTGAGACATTTTTTCGATAACAAGGAGAAGGGCATGGAACTGAGGCACTTACGCTATTTTGTCGCGGTGGCGCAGGCGCTGAATTTCACCCGTGCGGCAGAAAAGCTGCATACCTCTCAGCCGTCGTTGAGCAGCCAGATCCGCGATCTGGAGGCCTGTGTGGGTGTTCCGTTGCTGGTACGCGATAAGCGAAAAGTGGCTCTGACAGCGGCGGGAGAGTGCTTTTTACAGGATGCGCTGGCTATCCTCGAACAGGCGGAGAGCGCGAAAATTCGCGCCCGTAAAACGGTGCAGGAAGATAAGCATTTTACAATTGGTTTTGTTCCTTCAGCAGAGGTAAATCTGCTGCCTAAGGTGCTGCCTTTGTTTCGTTTAAAACAACCGGATACACACATTGAATTGGTGAGTCTGATAACTACGGAACAGGAAGAGAAGATCCTGCGTGGGGAGCTGGATGTGGGCTTAATGCGCCATCCGGTTTACAGCCCGGAACTGGACTATCTGGAACTTTTCCATGAGCCGCTGGTGGTGGTGCTACCGGCTAACCATCCGTTAGCCAGTGAAAAGGCAATATCGGCACAGCAACTGAACGGTGTAAATTTTGTCAGCACCGATCCTGCTTATTCCGGTGCGTTAGCGATGATTGTCAAAAACTGGTTCCAGCAGCAAAAAAGCCAGCCCAATATTGTACAGATGGCTACCAATATTCTGGTGACCATGAACCTGGTCGGTATGGGACTGGGGGTAACTTTGATACCCGGTTATATGAATAATTTTAATACCGGTCAGGTGGTTTTCCGGCCAATTGTCGGCGATATCCCGACCATTTCACTGCTGATGGCGTGGAAAAAGGGGACGATAAAACCCGCGCTTGCTGATTTTATCGCCACGGTACAGGAACGTTTAGAGGTGAGTCTGACGGAGTAATCGTTACAGCTCGCTCAGTTGTGATTCCACATACAGATAGCCAATCCCCATCAGCGGCTCAACGTTGGCTATTCGGGCTGGAGTGGGCGGGCCGTCATTCAACGCGATGTGATAAAGGTCACGATTTTAGCGCAAACTCCATGGTTGATGCTGTTCAGAATGTCGGGTGAGTCGTTCTTGTATCTTGAGCCGCAGACGCATCCGGTAAATGCCCACCACATGCAGGGACAGCCGGGATTGCAGGTTCTGGCTCAGGGGGAGCGTTGCCATTTTTCGCTGCAAATTTGTATCGAATAGGGCGAAAATCATGTTATTTGTCTGTTAATGCTCTCTTGCGCCAGCCTGCGTTTGTCGCCAGACTATCGCCTCCAAACGGGAGGGATTCATGGCTCTGCATTCCACGCGCTGGCTGGCGCTCAGTTATTTCACCTATTTCTTTAGCTACGGTATTTTTCTGCCTTTCTGGAGCGTCTGGCTCGAAGGGTTGGGGCTGACGCCGGAAACCATTGGTGTGCTGCTGGGCGCTGGGCTGATTGCTCGTTTTCTGGGGAGTTTGCTGATTGCGCCACGCGTGAGCGATCCCTCTCGCCTGATCTCTGCTTTGCGTATCCTGGCGCTCCTGACGCTGGTCTTTGCGCTGGCTTTCTGGGCGGGCACTAACGTGGCGTGGCTGATGGTGGTGATGGTCGGTTTTAACCTGTTTTTCTCACCGCTGGTGCCGCTGACCGACGCGCTGGCCAACACCTGGCAAAAACAAATAACCATGGATTATGGTCGGGTGCGCCTGTGGGGGTCCGTGGCATTTGTCATCGGCTCCGCGCTAACCGGTAAACTGGTGAGCCTGTTTGATTACCGGATGATCCTTGTACTGTTGTCGCTTGGGGTCGCGTCGATGCTGCTGGGGATGATGATCCGCCCGAGCGTTCAGCCTGTGGGGGAAAACCGTCAGCAGGAGAGTGCGGGATGGCCAGCCTGGCGCACGTTGATAGCCCAAAGCTGGCGTTTTCTCGCCTGCGTAAGCCTGCTGCAAGGGGCTCATGCGGCCTATTACGGTTTTAGCGCCCTCTACTGGCAGTCGGCTGGATATTCTGCCTCGGCGGTAGGGTACTTATGGTCGCTCGGTGTGGTGGCGGAAGTGATTATTTTTGCGCTCAGCCACAAGCTATTCCGCCGCTTTAGCGCTCGCGATCTGCTGCTGCTCTCTGCCGTTTGCGGCGTGGTGCGTTGGGGATTGATGGGCTGGAGTACCGAACTGCCGTGGCTGATTGTGGTGCAGATCCTGCATTGCGGAACCTTTACCGTCTGTCACCTGGCGGCGATGCGCTATATCGCGACGCGGCAGGGCAGCGAAGTCATTCGTTTGCAGGCGGTTTATTCCGCGGTGGCGATGGGGGGGAGTATCGCCATCATGACCGTGTTCGCCGGCTACCTGTATCAAAATCTGGGCAGTGGCGTATTCTGGGTGATGGCGCTGGTGGCGCTTCCCGCGATTGTCTTGCGACCAAAAGTGGTGGCGCAACCAGCGGCATCATGATTCGAGGATTTTGCGGATCTGCTGCTGCTGATGTTGCGTAAGCGCCAGGTCCGCATGAATCAACGGTGGTGAAAACAGCGGTAGCGGCGTGGTGTACGGTGTAATAATCAGCGCCACACCACGCGGTGAACCTTCTTTTTGAAAGTCCTGCATTGGCATATGCTTTACATTGAGCGGCAGCAGCGTCAGTTCCCGCAGCTGTTGCTCTATATGTGCCTCACGTTGTTCGTTATTGCCGGTCAGCAGGATTATCTGCTTCTCGTGTAAATCCTTTTCCTGCATCAGCCAGGCGCCGAAAATGACGGCCACGAGCCCAGTCTCTTCCTCGGAAAAACGCACATCGTATTCCTCTTCGAATCCGTGTAACGCTTCACGCGTGGTGCGTACTAACCGGGGATACAGCCGACTGAACTCTTCCGGCAGGGTGTTATCAATACCAATGGCGAACAGACTGCGGTTCAGTGCTTGAGCCAGATGTACATACAGTTGGTCATTTAGCCCCTGTTCATCGCTGAAGCGGACGTTGCCATATTCACGAAAACGCAGCACTAACCGGGCAATCTCAAGGCGCAGACGACGATCCTGTTGGTGGTTATCGCGAATCGGGTCGGGGATGCGGATCATCGAAAACAGCAGCGCCATAAACAGCGATTCCCCCAGCGGCGCACTCTGCATAACGTGCCGTTGCCAGTGGCGGCCTATTTCCTCAGCGAGTGGGTATTCGGCACAAGCTTGCGCCCAGCGTTGTTGCAGAGGATTAAACTCCGGGGTGATCCCTGCGTGATGCTGTAGCAGGCAGTACTGTAAATAAAGCCGCAGGAACTGGATATCACGGCACTCAAACGGCTTCTGCAAGCGTCGGGAACACAGGTTGATCAGCGCATGCAGATTGGTGTCGTCATACAGCGTTCGCGCAATACCACGTTGCTTAAGTTCCATTTTTAACGCCGGGGTAAACTGCTGGGCAATAAATGTTGGACAAATCCGCAGGCCACGGCGCAGCCACTGTAACAGACACAGACGCTGATTGAGCGGGGTTCCTTCTATTGCATAATGTCCATTATGAGCGGTGGTAATGGCGAGTCGGTGATAGCGCTGGATTTCGAGTCCGGCACCGATAATATCTTCCCGAACCGTGGCATCATCGACCCCGTTCAGCGTGCTGAAAGTCTGCGCAGTGGCAACTTGCCCTGGCAGGAAAAGCGTCAGAAGCACCTGACAACGGCGCTGGGGAGCGGATAGTACAGATGGTGGGGCAAGCGTTGACATCATCTGTAGGATCTCCCGTAAGTATGTTTGATAAGAATAGCTAAAGTTTGCTTATTGAAATGGAGAATGGAATGCTTTCCGCCAGGAATGCTGGAGAGCGTCACAGAATTTTTAACGTGCGGAACAGATAGCGGTAGTTGAACGCAGCGCGTTAATCCGCTTTTTCACTGTTTTATCTTTTGTTGAGATATAAAAAAATCGGCATTTTGCGCAATGACGTTATGTTAACGCTTCAGCATCAACATAGGTTGGTGGAGCATAATGAATATGTTTTTTCAGAGAAAGGTTCCGTTCACCTCATGTTCATCGCTTCTCTGTACACTGAACGCCAGTGAACGTGTTAAGGGTGCTATCGCCGCACCCTTAACAATCCCGGCTCCTGGCGGGAAAATTGCCGCTCCGCGGTTCCCTCCGCTTATTCCTCCAGGCTACCGGGCCGGGCGCGATGTAACGTCCCTGTAAAGCGCGCCCTGAGCCAGCATCCATGCTGGCTCTCCCGGCCTTACGGAAACACGTCGGCAATTTTCAGCCGGACCAGCCCCGCCTGACCATCTGTATTTTTATTTGAACATGTTTGAACAGCAAAAAGGATATAGCTGAAAGTCATAGCGCTGAGGTGAACGGAACCCTGAGCCGGAATCACATGTTCTCCATCACGCCTGCCCACGGCTCAGCGTTAATCCCACATCACCGCCTGGATGCACAGATAACAGCGTCTCTTTTGAGTAGCCGCTTTCGCTCATCAGGCAGGCGCAGGCGGCGTCAAAGATTGCCAGTACCAGCATTATTGACGTGGTCGCCAGCATGTTTAGCGGATCGGCTTCGCGCTGGACGCCGGTGGATATCACCAGTCTCGATGCTTTAGCAATGGCTGAATCGGCGTTTTCAGTGATGCTCAGGATGGGCACATTTCTCGCTGCCAGTCCGGGTAGCAGCCGGGTGAGCTCATCGGAATTGCCCCCGCGTGACAGCATGATGACCAGATCGTCGGCGCGTAAAAAACCGAGATCGCCATGTGCGGCGTCGGTGGCATTAAGGTAAATCGCCGGACGCTCCACGCAGGCAAGCATATGCGCCACTTTACGCGCGGCAATGCCGGAGGTGCCGACGCCGGTGACGACGATTTTCCCCCGGCAACCGCACAGCTCCGCCATCAACGACTGCCAGACAGGTTCAGTCAGATGCTGCCCCAGACTCGCCAGGGCATCGCTATAGAGCTGAAATACGCTGGTGGCCTGAGACCAGGCGTTACTCATGCGTCCTCCTGCATCAGCTCGCGGTATTTCATGTGGTCCTGATACATCTCGTGGAATACCCGGTACTTGCGATCGTAGTACTGCTTAATACGGTTAGTTTGTGGGGTGACCGTCTTACCAATACGACTCATCGCCGACATCGCTTCCGGGAGGGTGTCAAAAACACCTGCCGCGATGGTGCCCATCATCGCGCCACCCAGCAGCATGGCTTCGCTCTCTTCTGGCAGTAACATTGCGCAACCCGTGGCGTTGGCATGTTCCTGAACGAAGATCGGGTTCTTTGTACCGCCGCCGCTGGCCATAATGGTATCGATGGTGTAACCACTTTGATTCATCGTTTCGATAATATGACGTGTCCCCAGGGCAATGGCCTGGATAGTCGCCAGATACTGCAACGCCATATCTTCCGCCGTGCGGGATAGCTTCAGCCCGGTGATCGCCCCTGTGAGCGTTGGGTTGGCGCGCGGTGAGCGGTTGCCGTGGAAATAGGGTAGGATATGCATGTCGCGGGTCAGGAACGCGATATCTTCCGGCTCACCGGCCATTTTACGCAGCAGCGCATTCAGCACTTCGTAAATGGTTTGTCCCTGGGATTTCGCCTGTGCCAGTAGTGTTTCATAGCACGGATGCGACTGAATGACGTGGTCGATTAACGCCCCGGTCGCTGATTGCCCGCCTTCATTTAGCCAATACCCCGGCAGAACGGCAGAGTAGTATGGACCCCAGATGCCGCTGATAAAACGCGGCTCTTTGGAAATGGCCATATGGCCCGTGGAGGTACCGCCAATCAGTGCGACACGACGGTCGAAATCCGCCACTTCGCCGGAAACGCCGCAGGCGCCGAGTGTGCCGAGGGTGCCAGCGTGCGCATCGATGATCGATACGCTGACTGCCGTCCCCGGAATCAGCCCCATTTCGCTGGCGGCGCGTGCTGACAGCCCATGACCGAGCGGTTCACCCATGGTTTTTACGTAGCGGCCAATTTTGGCCGCATCGTGCTCCAGTAAATCTTCCAGCCCGATCTGGCGGAAGTAGCTGGCATCCCATTTGTCTTCATGGCCCATATAGGTCCATTTGCAGACCGTTGAACACAGCGAACGCGTGTCGTCTCCGGTCGCACGCCAGGTGAGGAAGTCTGGCAAATCAAAGTAGTAACCTGCATTGGCCCAGGTATTGGGCATATGCTGTTTCAGCCACAGCAGTTTTGGCGTCTGCATTTCCGGAGAGATAATGCCGCCGACGTAGTCCAGTACCCGATGATGAAGGGCGTTGATGCGGTCGGCCTGGGTAATGGCGCGGTGGTCCATCCACACAATAATATTCTGTTCGCTACGTCCGGAGGGACTGATGGTCAGGGGGTTACCCTCTTTATCCAGCACCACCAAAGAACAGGTTGCATCAAAGCCTAACCCTTTCACCTGAATCGGGTTGATATCTGATTGGTTGATGGCATCGCGAACCGCGTTACACACTGCCTGCCAGATGTTATCGGAGGACTGCTCAACAAAATCGGCCTGCGGGCGGTAAATCTCGATGGCCCGACTGGCCTGACCGACCATCCTGCCGTTAAGATCAAATACGCCTGCTCTGGCGCTTCCGGTTCCGACATCCACACCAATAAAGTAACTTGCCATAATTTTTTCTCCTGAAATCAGGCTTTACGATTCTGTAATGCGATAAAGAGGATCAGCACCGCGCCCCACAGCGCCATCGTCAGATAGCTACTGACCCCCAGCAAGTTAAGACCGCTTTCCAGCATTTGCAGCACGATAAGTGCCAGCACCAGGCCGATAATGCGCCCGAAGCCGCCATCCGGGTTGATGCCGCCGAGTACGGAGGCAAGGATGGTGACCAGCAGGTAGGATTCGCCGTATCCGGCTTTCGCCGAGTTGAATTTCGCCATCATCAGAATGGCGGCGACCCAGCCGAGCAGTGCCGAAATGACGTACACGGAAATTTGTACTCGTAGGGTATTCACGCCGCTGTAGCGGGTTGCCTGTTCATTGGAGCCGACGAGATACAGGCTGCGCCCTAATGTGGTGTGTTCGAGCAGTACCCACAGCAGGATCGCCACGAGGAAAAAGAGCAACAGCGCCACCGGAACCCCGGCAATCGTTGCGTTGCCAAGATATTGAATCGCCGTCGGGAAGCCGGAGATGACCGTCCCGTTAGACAGCAGAATATTCAGCCCGGAGATAAGCGTCATGGTGCCGAGCGTGGCGAGAATGGGGGATACACCGACCCAGGCGATCAGCGCACCGTTCAGGGTACCAATGGCAACCGCGACGGCAGCGCCTGCCAGCAGTGCCAGCACCAGAAACAGCGGGTTATCCGGATGGGTGACGATAATCGCCGCCATCACCAGCGAGCAGGCGTTCGCCCCGGCAATAATCGACAGGTTAATGCCGCCGGTCAGCATGGTCATGCCCATCCCCAGGGCCAGCATGCCGAGGATCGGTAACTGCGAACCGATGGACTGGAAGTTAGCGACGCTGAAAAAACGGCTGCCGAGCAGGGCCGAGAAGACCAGTGCGACGACCACAATAATGACGCATTGCAGGCGAATGATGGCATCACCGGGTAAAAATCTGGCGATTGTTTTCATCTCAAAGCTCCCTTGCCAGTTTGCGTTTTTCGTTCCAGACCGTGGCGCTGATGCTGACCAGGATAATGGCGCCGCTGAACACGGTATGCCAGTAAGAGGAGACGCTGAGCAGCGTCAGGCCGTTTTGTAAGAAGGCCAGCAGGACCACGCCGAGCAGGGTTCCGGTTAACGTACCGCGTCCGCCGCTCATACTGGTTCCGCCGAGCACCACCGCCGCCAGCACCGTCAACTCAAAACCAAGCAGTGAATTGGGGGCCACAGACTGAGTGATTTGTGCCTGCACCACGGCGGCAACGCCCGCCAGAATGCCCATGTAGCCATAGACGTAGAAATGCAGTTTCAGCAGGTTCAGTCCCAGACGCGAGGCCGCATCACGGTTGCCGCCCATGGCGTAAACCTGACGGCCAAGACGGGTATAGTTCATCAGTACGGCGGTAAAGATGATCACCGCAGCCAGACACAGCAAGGGCAGGGTCAAACCGTAGTCGTAACCGTCCGCTGCGGTGAACGAGAACCAGTTAATGCCGTTCATAAACCAGTCGGGGAAGCCATACAGCCAGGTGCCTTTAGTGGTGTAAACCAGCAGGCCGTAATAAACGTTCAATGTGGCGATAGTAATGATGATCGCCGGAACGCGCAGCCAGTAGACCAGGAAACCGTTGATGAGTCCGAGCAGCAGACCCACTGCAACCGCAATCGCCAGCGCCAGTGCGAAGTTGCCGCCGTGGCCGATCACCCAACTGGCCATCGCGTATTGGGCAATGGCGGTCATCGCCGGGAAGGAGATGTCGATTCCGCCGGAAATCAGTACCACAAACAGACCGCAGGCAAGGATGCCAAGGATCGCGTAGCTGGTGGCCACATCCGTCAGGTTCCCCAGCGACAAAAACTCATCGGTGCTGATGCTCAGCCCGACGGCAAGCGCCACGACCAGAAGCCCCAGCCAGAACTCATGTTGCCCGATTAAACGGGAGAAACGCAGACTATTCATTGATGACCTCGACCACTTCAGCAATCTCCTCTTCACGACAGTGATGGGGGTTAAATTCCGCTACCAGCTTGCCGCGGCGCATCACCAACACACGATGGCTGTTGTAATACGCTTCCGGAATTTCATCGCAAATCATCAGTACCGCCATCCCCTGTTCCGCCAGGTCGCGGGCGATCTGGTAAATTCCCTCTTTGTTAGCGATATCCACGCCGACGGTAGGCGAGTCGAGGATCAGGATGCGCGGATTGGTCGCCACCCATTTAGCAATGGCGATACGCTGGGCATTACCACCGGAAAGGGTTTTGACCGGCAGATGTGGATCGGAGACTTTAATGTTCAGCTCGCGGATCAGGTCAGCGACCAGCTTTTGCGCTTTGCGATGATCGAGCAGTCCGCTGCGGGTGTGCAGTTGGTCAAATACCGTGACGATGGTGTTGTCATAGATCGACTGCTCCATGATAAGCCCCTGCGTCAGGCGATCTTCAGAGACGTAGCCGATTCCGTGCTTAATGGCATCGTGGTTATTGCGCAGAGTAACCGGCTGGCCGTTAATGCGGATTTCACCGCTTTCAGGATGCGTCATGCCGAACAGGCTCAGACAGAGCTCGGTACGTCCGGCTCCCAGCAGACCCACAATGGAAACTATCTCGCCGCCGTGCAGCGACAGATTAATGTTCTGGTATTTGCCCCGACGGCTGAGATTGCGCAGCTCCAGCAGCGGTTCCTGCTCAATGGCTGGCCTTTGTGGCAGAGGGCTGTAGTGGAAGCGTTGTCCGGTCATCAGGAAGGCCAGTTCGTGGCTGTCGAGTTCGCTGGCCGGGAATGTCCCCACCAGTTTACCGTCGCGCATCACGCTAATTCGGTCCGCCACTTCCATCACCTCATCCAGACGATGGCTGACAAACACCACGCAAATCCCGGCTGCTTTCAGTTCGTTAACTACCCGCAGCAGGCCATTAACCTCCTGGCGGGTTAGCGAGGCGGTGGGCTCGTCCATAATGACCAGCCGGGCATCGGCGGCGATTGCCCGGCAAATAGCGACCAGTTGTCGGTCGGCAATCGAGAGTTTTTCGACTTTTTTATCGGGATTGATGTTCACACCGATGCGCTTCATGGCCGCCAGCGCCTGCTGTTTCATGGCGCCACGCCGTACCCAGATATCGCCACCGGGCAGATAACGGTTGACCGCGATGTTTTCCGCGACGCTAAAATTGGGAAACAACGACAAATCCTGATAAATAACCTGAATCCCATAGTGGGAAGAGAGTTGCGGCGTCAGGTGATGGAACAATTTACCGTCGAGTAAAATTTGTGCGCCTTTTTCAGGGCTATAGACCCCGGAGATCACTTTAATAATGGTGCTTTTACCACAACCGTTTTGACCCGCCAGACAGTGAACTTCGCCTTTTTTCAGCGTCAAATTCACCTTATCCAGCGCCAGCACGCCCGGGAATTGTTTGCTGATATTCTCAAGAGTGATAAATGCGGTGGTGTCTGTCATGGACAATACCCCTGCGAGCGTCCTCGCGGACGCTGAGTGTTAGTTTGGTAGATAGCGCCGGCCAGACGGTCGGCGTTAAGGTTCCCTGGTGTTGGCTAAAGCCTTAGAAACCGAGTGATTGCGCGTTGTCTTTGGTGACTTCGAGGATCTTGTTAAAGCGGATCACTTTCTTCTCCGTGTCGATATCGGCTTTCCCTAAACCATCGATACTCAAATCGGCGTTGACTTCTTTGCCCTGCAGCAGCTGATCGGCAACCGTTACCAGCGCGTAGCCCGCGTCTTTCGGATCCCACAGCAGCGCTTTTTTGATGTCGCCACGCATCAGGTAAGGCGCTGCTTGTGCCGGCATTGCGATACCGACGACGGCGATTTTATCCTTGGCGCGTTTTTTCTGAACGGCCTGGCCTGCGCCGATAGGACCCAGTGAGCCGAAACCGATAATGCCTTTCATCTGCGGGTAAGTTTTCATCAGATCCAGCGTGGTGGCATAGGACTTATCGATGCTTTCCGCGACGGGTAAACGGGAGGTGACTTCGAACATCTCCGGATATTTTTCTTTCTGGTACTTAATTGCATAATCAGCCCATGCGTTATGCAACGGCACGGTCAGCGAACCTACATAGATAGCATATCCCCCTTTGCCGCCCATATTTTTCGCCAGTTCATCGACGTTGGCCTGCGCGTATTTTTCACTATCAATCGTTTCGATATCCCACTGGCCGATGTGCTCGTCCGGAGATTCGTGCGTCAGGACCACGATGCCTTTATCGCGTGCTTTTTTCAGTACGGGTTCGAGGACTTTGGCATCGTTAGGAACCACGATGATCGCATTCACGTTTTTAGCGATCAGATCCTCAATGACTTTTACCTGCTGTGCCGGATCTGGTGTTGACGGGCCGGTCTGGTAAGCATTTACATCGAGTTTTTTTGCTGCTTCATTCACGCCGGTTTCCATTCGGTTAAACCACGGAATACCGGTGACTTTGGCAACCACAGCAATTTCATATTTTTCCGCCGCAAACGACGTGCCGGACAACATGCATGCAGAAACCAGGGTTGCACTGAGTAATGCGAGTTTGAATTTCATAGTTGTACCTTTAGTAGGGGGCAGGGCATGTTACGGCGTGAAGTTAACAACGAATGGAAGAGGGAATGAATCATAAGTTTGATGAATGTGATCTACGCCCATTTTTGTTAATTGTTGGAGAATTTTAAGTTAATTTTCGGTTAAATTTGATGGGATTTGGATTTTATCTGACGCTATATTTGTT
>NZ_JANEWL010000060.1:0-28553 GCF_028069815.1 Citrobacter sp. Awk 2 | reverse complement strand
CAATAACATCTTATCTAAGTTAAAGAGAAAATATTTCTTAACTATCAGCAATTACAGGGGCTTGTTTGTGAAGTTTTTCTCTAACCCTGCGCGTATGATTTCTTCATTCTAATAGCTTGCCTGCATCTCATGTACTGCGTATCGCCTTGAAGCAGTGCGATAAAATAAAAAAAACCTCTACCTACACATTAAGCGGGAAATTATGGAAACGGCAACGAATAGTAGCGTAATACTCGACGCATCAGCGCCTGCGCGTCGGGCGGGAATGACCGAAAGTGAATGGCGGGAAGCCATTAAGTTCGACAGCACGGACACGGGCTGGGTCATTATGAGTATTGGTATGGCAATTGGTGCGGGGATTGTTTTCCTTCCCGTCCAGGTAGGGCTGATGGGGCTGTGGGTTTTCTTGCTCTCCTCGATTATCGGCTATCCTGCGATGTATTTATTCCAACGCCTGTTTATCAACACGCTGGCGGAATCCCCGGAATGCAAAGACTACCCGAGCGTAATCAGCGGTTATTTGGGTAAAAACTGGGGCATCCTGTTAGGTGCATTATATTTTGTGATGCTGGTTATCTGGATGTTCGTTTACTCCACGGCTATCACTAACGATAGCGCCTCTTATCTGCACACGTTTGGCGTCACTGAAGGGTTGCTGTCTGACAGCCCGTTCTATGGACTGGTGCTGATTTGCATCCTCGTTGCCATCTCGTCACGAGGCGAAAAACTGCTGTTTAAAATCTCTACCGGTATGGTACTGACCAAGCTGCTGGTAGTGGCCGCACTTGGTGTTTCGATGGTGGGGATGTGGCATTTGTATAACGCTGGCTCACTGCCGCCGATGGCGCTGCTGATCAAAAACGCAATTATCACGCTGCCGTTTACCCTGACTTCTATTCTGTTTATTCAGACGCTAAGCCCGATGGTTATTTCGTACCGCTCTCGTGAGAAATCGATTGAGGTGGCACGCCATAAAGCTCTGCGTGCTATGAACATCGCGTTCGGTATTCTGTTTGTCACCGTCTTTTTCTACGCCGTTTCCTTCACGCTGGCGATGGGCCACGACGAAGCGGTTAAAGCCTATGAGCAGAATATTTCCGCTCTGGCGATTGCCGCACAGTTTATCAGTGGTGATGGTGCAGGTTGGGTAAAAATCGTCAGCGTTATCCTGAACATTTTCGCCGTGATGACCGCCTTCTTCGGTGTTTACCTGGGCTTTCGAGAAGCAACTCAGGGGATCGTGATGAATGTGCTGCGCCGCAAAATGCCAGCCGAGAAGATCAACGAAACTCTGGTTCAACGCGGCATTATGGTCTTCGCTATCTTACTGGCCTGGAGTGCGATTGTGCTCAATGCGCCAGTACTGAGCTTCACCTCTATTTGTAGCCCAATTTTCGGCATGGTGGGTTGCTTGATCCCGGCCTGGCTGGTCTACAAAGTTCCTGCATTGCACAAATACAAAGGCGCCTCTCTGTACCTGATTATCGTCACTGGCCTGTTGTTGTGCGTTTCTCCGTTCCTGGCATTTTCCTGAGTTATCTGAGCAAGGGTTGTTGTTATGTTTGAGACTACATTGAATCCATTATGGGATAGTTTTATTCGCGCGGTGCAGGAAGAAGTGAAACCTGCGCTGGGTTGTACTGAACCTATCTCTCTGGCTCTGGCGGCAGCCGTCGCTTCTGCTGAGCTGGACGGCGCGGTGGAACGCATTGATGCGTGGGTCTCACCAAACCTGATGAAGAACGGCATGGGCGTTACCGTGCCGGGTACCGGGATGGTTGGTCTTCCCGTAGCGGCTGCGCTAGGCGCTTTGGGGGGAAATGCCGGGGCTGGGTTAGAAGTATTGAAAGACGCGTCGCCACAAGCGATTGCCGATGCGAAAGCGATGCTGACCGCCGGGAAGGTGGCGGTGATGCTGCAGGAGCCTTGCGAGGATATCCTCTTTTCCCGCGCTAAGGTATACAGCTCGGAAGGTTGGGCGTGCGTGACGATTGTCGGCGGCCATACCAACATTGTGCATATCGAGACCAACAAAGGCGTGGTGTTTACTCAGCCTGAGCAGGTTCAGGCTGATGAGCAGGAATCCCCACTGGCAGCGTTATCCCACACGTCGCTGGAAGAGATTGTGGCATTTGTGAATGCTGTGCCGTTTGACGCTATTCGCTTTATTCTTGATGCGGCAAAACTGAACGGTGCGTTGTCTCAGGAAGGACTAAGCGGTAGCTGGGGCTTGCATATCGGCACCACGCTTGAGAAACAGTGCGCACGTGGTCTGTTGGCTAACGATCTCTCAACCGCCATTCTTATTCGTACCAGCGCGGCATCGGATGCGCGAATGGGCGGGGCGACGTTGCCCGCAATGAGCAATTCCGGTTCCGGCAATCAGGGTATTACTGCCACCGTTCCGGTGATGGTGGTGGCTGAGCACTTTGGGGCCGATGAAGAGAAACTGGCACGTGCGCTGATGTTATCTCACCTGAGTGCTATCTACATCCATCATCAGCTTCCGCGTTTGTCTGCGCTGTGTGCGGCAACGACCGCAGCAATGGGCGCCGCGGCAGGTATGGCATGGGTGGTGGATGGTCGTTACGACACTATCGCTATGGCTATTAGCAGCATGATTGGCGATGTGAGTGGGATGATTTGTGATGGCGCCTCGAACAGCTGCGCAATGAAAGTCTCTACCAGTGCGTCAGCAGCCTGGAAAGCGGTACTCATGGCGCTGGACGATACCGCAGTGACGGGGAATGAAGGTATTGTGGCGCATAACGTAGAGCAATCTATCTCTAACTTGTGTGCGCTGGCGTGTCGTTCAATGCAGGAGACCGACAAGCAGATCATTGAGATTATGGCCAGCAAAGCACATTAATCTGGCGACTGACTGCCTGATGGCGCGCAGCTTTCTGGCCTACGGGTGTGCATCGTTACAAAACCGTAGGCCGGATAAGACGTATTAGCGTCGCCATCCGGCAGGCCGCTAAGCCGCCTTTTCAGGCGGCTTCTTCTTCTTCCAGACGCAGCTCGGCATCTGCAACGATTGCTTCCAGTTCCGTTAGCAGGTCCTCGTAGCCAAAGACGACGGTTTCCTGTTTTTTGGCCTCAACCCGCGGCTGGCGTTTTTTTGATGACTTCTTGCTCAATAGTCGTACTCCCTTGATTCTAATGACTATACGGGCAAATCTATCAGCAAAGCGCGCAATGGGGTATCGGCAACTAACGTTATGTTAGTTTCATCACGAATAAATGCGCCATCACCGCAGGTAAGCGCCTCTTTTTCAGCACCTGAAGTGACCGCGTGGAACGTGCCATGGATCGACTGCAAATACGCGCGATGCCCATGCAATTGAAAACTCAGTGATTCACCTTTTTGCAGCTCAACATGATGTACCCAGACCTGCTGGCGAAGATGCAGGCTGCCCTGCTCACCGTCAGGTGAAGCAAGCAGTTGATGCTTGCCGGCATTCAGCGTCGCTTTTTGCACGCAGGAATTTTCTCGCTGCGGGCAGGCGTCCAGCCATAGCTGCATTCTGGTCAGGGGTTTATCTTTGCTGATATTGTGTTCGCTGTAGCTGATCCCAGGTTGCGTAGCGAGCAGTAACACCTCTCCGGCTTTGGCCTGAATATGGTTACCTTCGCTGTCGCGATACTCTGCTTCCCCTTCGAGGATCAGATTGACGATATCAACCTTTGGATAGGTACGAGGCTGGAAAGAGGCCCCCGGTGCCAGAACTTCCTGGTTCAGAACACGCAGCGAGGCATAACCCAGCAGTTTAGGATCAAAATAGTGTCCAAAGGAGAAGGTATAACGGGCCTGCAGCCAGCCGTAGTCTGCTTGCCCGCATTGTTTGGCTGTACGGGTAGTAATCATAGTTCTTGACCTCTCTTTACTTCCTTTTATGTTAAATGGCTAGACGCTGCATTGTTAGCCAGATATTCTGCCCGGTATGTTCAAATTTCCTGAATGAGAACGAAATGGCCAAAGAACGGGCTTTAACGCTTGAAGCGTTACGCGTCATGGACGCAATAGACAGGCGCGGCAGCTTCGCCGCCGCGGCAGATGAACTGGGACGCGTACCTTCCGCCCTCAGCTACACCATGCAGAAACTGGAAGAAGAGCTGGATGTTGTGCTGTTTGACCGCTCTGGTCACCGCACAAAATTTACCAACGTCGGGCGTATGCTGCTTGAACGTGGCCGCGTCCTGCTGGAGGCTGCGGATAAGCTGACGACCGATGCCGAAGCGCTGGCGCGTGGGTGGGAAACGCATCTGACGATTGTCACCGAAGCGTTGGTGCCAACGGCGGCATTCTTTCCGCTTATCGACCGCCTTGCCGGAAAGGCGAACACGCAGCTTTCCGTCATCACTGAAGTGTTGGCCGGGGCGTGGGAGCGTCTGGAGCAGGGCAGAGCGGACATCGTGATCGCGCCGGATATGCATTTCCGCTCATCATCAGAAATTAACTCGCGCAAACTGTACTCGCTGATGAACGTCTATGTGGCGGCACCGGATCACCCGATCCACCAGGAGCCGGAACCGTTGTCTGAAGTCACCCGTGTGAAATACCGGGGAATAGCGGTGGCGGATACAGCCCGTGAGCGTCCGGTGTTGACCGTTCAGCTTCTGGATAAACAACCGCGTCTGACGGTCAGTACTATTGAAGATAAGCGTCAAGCGCTGTTAGCCGGGCTGGGTGTAGCGACCATGCCGTATCCGTTGGTCGAAGAGGATATTGCCGCAGGCCGGCTGCGTGTGGTTAGCCCGGAATCGACAAATGAAATAGATATCATTATGGCCTGGCGTCGGGACAGTATGGGCGAAGCGAAGTCCTGGTGTTTGCGGGAAATCCCGAAACTGTTTGCGGGTAAATAGCCTGACTGTTACGCCGGATGCGGTGCAATTGCACCTTATCCGGCCTACAAAAGGATGTATGACGTCAGGACAGCTGTTTAGGGTCAGTGCCGAAGCGGTTGCTACCTGGCGTGCCGTTTTGGCAGTTGAAAAGGATGATGACCAACCAGCCAATGATGGGGATCAGTAATACTAACAGCCACCATGCCGAACGGTCGGTGTCATGCAAACGCCGAAACTGAACAGCCCACCACGGTATAAAAACCAGAATTGCATAAATCGTTGTTAATACGCCTTCTCCCCCGGCACGTTGCCAGCCAAACATCCTGTCTAACACGCTCAGCACGAACGTAAAGATGATGTTGACCAAAATAAACATCCAGTACTCTTTGCGCCGTGCACGACCACCAAAACCAAAGTAGTTCTTTAATACGTTTAAATACCAATCCATTTTCGCCTCGTTCTGCGTTCAATTACTTGTTTTTAAAGCAATCAAAATAAGAATAGCTGCGAATGAAATGATGGTAAATATTTACGGTATTAATTATTTGGCCCGCTGATGGGTAATACTTATCTGTGAACGCCTTAGTTGCAGAAACTATCGCCTGTGTGGTAGAAGTTATGAATATGCGCTCTCAGAGAAAGGGTTCCGTTCACCTTATGTTCATCGTTTCTCTGAGACATCGATTCCTGTGAACGTGTAAAGGGCGTTCTCCGCCACGCCCTTTACAATCCCGGCTCCCGGCACGGAAAATTGCCACTTCGTGGTTCCCTCCGCTTATTCCTTCAGGCTTTCGGGCCGGGCGCGATGAAGCGTCCTTGCAAAGCGCGCCCTGAACCCGCATCCCTGCGGGTTCTCCCGGCCTTACGGAAACACGTCGGCAATTTTCAGCCGGACCAGCCACACCTGACCATCTGTATTTTTATTTGAATATATCTGAACAGCAAAACAGATTTTACTGGAAGTCAGAGCGTTGAAGCGATGACCCATGTCCGGCTGAAAATCGATGAGGCGTTGACGGCTGACCGGGTCTGTCCGCAGGGATGCGGGCAGAGGGGACGGCCTGCAGGGATGCAGGCTCGGCCCCGACCCGACAGGCAGACGGCATAAGACGAATGAATCGCGCAGCGACGATTTTCCCGCCGGGAGCCTGGGTTGCAAGGGAGGCGGCGGTGAGCCTCCCTTGCACGTTCACGGGTAACGGCGTTTCAGAGATATGACACCGCTGAGGTGAACGGAACCCTGAGCAAGAATCACATGTTCACCATAAATGCTTAGCTGAATGGCATTGCCCAAAAGGGGACCAGTGTAAATCACGCGAAACGCTCGTCTCGCCCGTGAGGCTCGTTGAGATCCTGCCACGGACCGACAGAAATAATACCCGTCGGGTTAATGGTCTTGTGACTGCGGAAATAGTGAGTGCGGATGTGATCGAAATTGACGGTGTCCGCAATGCCTGGCATCTGGTAGATATCACGCAGAAAACCGTACAGATTCAGATAGTCACTGATCCGATGCTTGTCGCATTTGAAGTGGGTGACATACACCGGATCAAAACGTACCAGCGTAGTCCATAGGCGAATGTCAGCCTCTGTTAACTGGTCGCCAGTCAGGTAGCGATGCTGACCGAGAATCTGTTCCAGCCGCGCCAGTGATTCAAAGACTTTTTCGACTGCGCTGTCATACGCTTCCTGGCTGGTAGCAAAACCAGCTTTATAAACGCCATTATTGACGTTGTCATAAATCCAACTGTTCAGATCGTCAATTTTGCTTTGCAGGGCTGGTGGATAGTAATCCCCGGCTTTTGCGCCCAGCGCATCAAACGCGGTGTTAAACATGCGGATAATTTCTGCCGATTCGTTGCTGACGATGGTGTGATTTTTTTTATCCCACAGCACCGGAACCGTTACCCGGCCGCTGTAGTGCGGATCGGCGTGTAAATACAGTTGATAGAGAAACTCGTGCTGATAAAGCGTATCACCTGTTGCTGCCGGAAAGTTGTTATCAAACGTCCAGCCGTTTTCCAGCATCAGCGGATTCACTACGGAAACGGAAATGAAGGGTTCCAGACCTTTGAGCTTACGCAAAATCAGCGTGCGATGCGCCCACGGGCAGGCCAGAGAAACATACAGATGATAGCGGTCTTTTTCGGCGGCAAAACCACCTTCGCCAGTTGGACCTGGCGCGCCATCAGCGGTAAGCCAGTTACGGAAAGCCGATGCGGAGCGTTGGAATTTTCCGCCGGTTGATTTGGTATCATACCAGGTGTCATGCCAGACGCCGTCAATCAGTTGTCCCATTTTATCGCCTCCTCAGATAGCAAAAGCGAGGAGATATCTCCTCGCTTTTTGATGTGTTCAGTATAGTTTGATTACCACTTTTTATTCAGTACGCGGTCGATACTGAATGCGCCTGGACCCGTGATGGCCAGTAGCAGGAAACCGCCTGCGATGGTCAGGTTTTTCATGAACATCAGAGAGTTCATCCCTTCCGCAAAGTTGCTGTGGAAGATGAACGCGGTCAGCAGGGTGAAGCCTGCGGTGAACAGCGCGGTAGTACGGGTCAGGAAACCAAACAGGATTGCCAGGCCGCCGCCGAACTCAAGCAGAATAACCAGCGGCAACATAAAACCAGGGACGCCCATGGCTTCCATATACTGTTGTGTACCCGCATATCCGGTGATCTTTCCCCAACCTGCAGTAATAAACAGGATTGGCATCAGAATGCGCGCTACCAGTACACCAACATCTTCTAATTTTTTCATCGTACTCTCCAGGAAACCACTCAGGCGGATTGTTTTGTCTTTTGTGCATCAACGCTGCAGAGCGCGTCGTTGCTGTCGATGGAGAGAATCATAGACGTGCTGAATGACAATTGTTAGCAAGGAAAACTGTCAGTAATTTTCAAAAAATTTGAGGAACCCGCAAAATAGGGGATACGGCAGGGGTTAACCGCGCAATTGTTGCTGTCTGATTGTCGATTTAATCAGACGCCATGCGCTCCAGACGCTAAAGCCGCGTTTAGCCCAGCGAACCAGCAGATTAGGATTACGAATGGTCCGTACAGCCATAATACTGCTGCCGACCAGCACCCAGGCGCGCAGGTTCAGCAGCGTTTTCCAGCCACGATCGTATACGTCTGTAACCTCCAGCCAGTCGCGGCGGGTGGCAGACAGATCCAGCCGTTGCTGCTGGATCTGACCAAGCAGTTGTGCCTTACGTTTTTGGCGCTCGACTTTACTGCTCATTAGACATCATCCTCCAGGGCCTGCCTGTCATTAGCAAGTTCGTGGCGTGTATGGCGTAAGAGTGTTGATTTACGGGCTTTACGTAATGTCCATATCCCGCCAACGAGCGCCAAAAGCAACAGCACAACGGTGGTGGCAATCATCGCGTTCAGGCGGTACTGAGGGTCAATGGCCCAGATGATAAGCACCATCAGGCTCATCAGCCCAAATGCCGCAAAGAGCATAGTCAGTCCCAGCATCAGCACGATCTGGACAAGGTTAGCTTTTTCCTCTTCCAGCTCAACGACGGCCAGCCGTAATCGGGTCTCTACGATCTCAACGAGAATCGTGAGGATCCGTTGTCCAATCCCCAGGACGCTTTTGCCCGGACCTTGTGCGTGTTGAGAGTCAGCCATTGTTAGCGGCGCGACAGCAGTACACCAAGCACCACACCGACCGCAGCGCCAATACCAACGCCTGTCCATGGGTTTTCGCGCACATAGTTATCGGCTTTGGCGGCCGCTTCACGGGTTTGCTTAGCAATCACATCGCTGGTCTCGCTCAGGCGATGGCGGCTCTCGCGCAGCGCATGTTCAGCTTTGCTGCGAATTTTACTCATCTCTTCCTTCGACTTATCGCCAGAGGAGCTCAGTACTTCTTCGAGCGTATCCGCAAGGGATTTCAGCTCAGCGCGCAGATTTTCCGTAGCGTTATCTTTCGACATAGTTTTCTCCAGGTGAGTGGGTAGTTACCGTACTTAGTAATCGCGGGTCTCAAGTTCCTTCAGCTCTTTTTGAGCCTCTGCAAGCTTACGTTCGCGTTTTGCGATTTTATCCGCATCGCCTTTTTGCTTCGCTTCGGCTAAATCACGCTGACGTTCGGCTATCTCATTTTTCTGCTCTGCGATTTTTTTCTGGTGATTCGCGCGCAGTTTGCTGTCAGTACAGTTTGCCCGAACTTCACTAAGCGCTTTGTTCAACCCATTGATGCGGCTCTGATTGTTGTGCTTTTCGGCATAACTAATTTCCCGCTGAATATCTTGTTCTTTTTCCTGACAGAGGGAGTTAGCGTAGCTGCCGGCACTGAGAGCGAAAAGACTAATTGCCAAAGCGATGCGGTATTTCATTCTTGAACCTTCCATTGTGATTCGACCCGGTGCTTTGGGTCGATGCTCCAGAATAATAAAGCTGTAGGTCATAACTTCAGTTTATTAATCATAGGCACTAAACGGTGAAATCACCAAAGTGAGTGATCTAATTCAGATTCCTGGAGATTAACCAAAGCGGTGCGGTGTATCCCGTAAACGAGATAACCACTGCACTGCCTGATTGTCATCATCCTGTTGAGCAATAACGAAGCCGTGTGGCAACGTTCTGTCCAGTACAGCTTTTGCGGCTGCGCTTTGCGCGCTGGAATCAAAGGTGATCAGCAGCGCGTCATTTTGCGGAGTAATACTTTTAAAACGAATGCCGTTGGCATCCAGATGATGCCAGATAGAGAAGCCGTCTGGCATGCTGGCACCCTGGTTTATGGCGCGAATGGCAAGCGTCGATTCCTGCTGGCGAATGACCGACCAGGTCAGGATTAACGCGCCCAAAAACAGCATAAAGGAGGTGGTCCAGGCCAGTCGTCGGAGCGTTATGCGTGATTTCAGCATAATTTACCCTCGGTTCCCGTATTTCTTTTTCCAGAGTACAACCAGTGAACCGGCAAGGCCAACCACCAGTAATACGACAGGAAGCAGCATCAGGCAGGACATGAGCTGATCTTCATACTTAAGAAAAACAGGTGTTTTGCCCAGTAGATAGCCCAGCGTTGTCAAAATCAGTACCCACAATAGACCGCTCATCCAGTTGAAGAACTGAAAACGCGCATTATTCAGGCCTGACAGCCCGGCAATGGTCGGCAGTAATGTTCTGACGAACGCAATAAAGCGACCGACCAACAGCGCGGATAAGCCATGTTTGTGGAAAAGATGATGCGCGCGTTGGTGATAATGAGCCGGAAGATGAGAAAGCCAGTTCTGCACGGTGCGGGTATTACCCAACCATCGGCCCTGAATATAGCTGAGCCAACAACCGAGGCTGGCTGCGGTGGTGAGTAGCAGTACCGTTTGCGGAAAACCCATTGCGCCTTTGGCAATAAGTACGCCGACCAGTACCAGCAAACTGTCGCCAGGTAAAAAGGCCGCTGGTAGCAACCCATTTTCCAGAAACAAAATTGTAAACAGTACAAAATACAGCATACCAATCATGGAAGGATTGGCCAGAGTTTCAAAATCCTGAGCCCATAAAGCATTCAGTAATTGAGTCAGTAGTTCCATTCAGTATTCCTGGAGAATCGGTTATGGTCACGCCGTTGTTCTTGAGTTTGTAATGCCGCGATTTTATTGGTGTTTTTTGCATGGATCGCGGTCTGCACAAATTCACGGCCTGAACTGTTCCCTGTTAAGTTGTGAAGTAAGCAAGCACTAACACATAAAAAATTCAAAACGCTTTTAATTGTAACAAAGGTCAACGTAGTCCGTTATATAAATTACGGTGGTTGAACTCTGATTTTGCTTATCGCAATGGAGTGAGGCGAGAGGATTTACACAGGCTGACACTTTATACCTAATGCTTACCGAGTGTCAGAAACAGGCGCTATTACCGCGCCTGTGAAAGTCAGAACGTTTATTTTGTGCTGTTTGCAGCGGTATCCAGATGAACGACCGGATTTTCTGTGAAAAGGTAACGATCCGCGTTGAACTCGAAATCATCGCTGGTTTCGTTAAACAGCATCTGTTTCGTGTTCTCAAGGTGCTGCCACATCGCCAGTTTGGCCGCATGCGGATCTTTGCGAATTAATGCCCGCAGGATCTGGTCATGGTCATCACACCAGTTGTCTACCGTGCGCAGATCAATGTGATCATGCAATTTCTTCCAGTAGGGGTTATGAACGCGCTGAGTCCACATTTTTTCAACAATGGCGGCCAGAGCTGAGTTTTGCGTCGCCAGCGCGACCTGAACATGGAACTGCAGGTCCCATTCGGAGTCACGAAAGCTTTTTTCGTTGCGCGACTTCTCCTGGATTTCCATCAGTTTCATGATGTCCTGCTTGGTCACCTGAGTGGCGGCAAACTCGGCGATGTTGCTCTCAATAAGTTGACGCGCTTGCAGCAATTCAAAAGGACCGTAGCTGGCGAATTCCAGACCTTCGTCGGGAGCAACATAATGTTTGGGTTGGTTAGAGATGACGTGGATACCCGATCCTTTACGCACCTCAACGTAGCCTTCAACCTCGAGCATGATAATCGCTTCACGAACCACGGTACGGCTGACGTTCTTTTCATCGGCAATAAAGCGCTCGGCGGGAAGTTTATCGCCCACCAGATAGACGCCTTGCTCGATGCGTTCTTTTAGATCGGCAGCAAGTTGTTGGTACAAACGTCGTGGTTCAGTGATTTCCATATGCACTCCAGGCATGATACGGCAGACTATATTTGTTATACCACTTTTGCGATGGCGGCTCTACTCGCACCGACAAAAAAGCCGCCAGTCAACTGGCGGCTCTGCATTATATACCTATGACGACTCGCGTCAGGTTAATTTTGCGTAGCGGGAGAGCCGGTTTGCGGGCCCGAATCAATCTCGCTTGCCGACTTGTTCTGCAGTACCGTCCAGATGACTAACGCACCAAGCAGGTCGAATACTGCCAGTACGGCGAACAGTGGGCTAAAGCCGATGGTGTCAGCCAGGGCGCCAACGACCAGGGCAAACAGAGTACTCGCCAGCCAGGCTGACATCCCCGTCAGGCCGTTAGCGGTCGCGACTTCATTGCGGCCAAATACGTCAGAAGAGAGCGTAATCAGCGCGCCAGACAGTGCCTGGTGAGCAAAACCACCGACGCACAGCAGGGCGATAGCAATATACGGGCTGGTGAACAGACCAATCATCCCTGGGCCAATCATCAGCAGTGCGCCCATGGTGACGACCATTTTACGGGACACGATCAGGTTTACGCCGAACCAACGCTGGAACAGTGGCGGTAAGTAACCCCCGATGATACAGCCGAGGTCAGCGAACAGCATTGGCATCCACGCGAACATCGCAATCTCTTTCAGGTTAAAGCCGTAGACTTTAAACATGAACAGCGGGATCCAGGCGTTGAATGTACCCCAGGCCGGCTCTGCCAGGAAACGCGGCAGTGCGATACCCCAGAACTGGCGGTTACGCAGGATTTGGCCAAGCGACATTTTCTTCGCTGTGCTGTTTTTGTGCTGTGATTCCTGGCCGTTAAGGATGTAATCACGCTCTTCATCAGACAGTTTTTTCTGGTCGCGCGGGTGTTTATAGAAAACAAGCCAGGACATCGCCCAGATGAAGCTCAGGGCACCAGAAATAATGAACGCCATCTGCCAGCTGTGCATGACGATAGCCCACACGACCAGCGGCGGAGCGATCATCGCACCAATAGAAGAACCAACGTTAAAGTAACCTACAGCAATAGAACGCTCTTTTGCCGGGAACCATTCAGAACTGGCTTTCAGACCCGCAGGGATCATCGCGGCTTCTGCGGCACCGACTGCACCTCGTGCCAGTGCCAGTCCACCCCAGCTACCAGCCAGCGCCGTGGCACCACAGAAGACGGCCCACAGAACGGCGAACATCGCGTAACCTACTTTGGTGCCGAGCACATCCAGCACGTAGCCAGCAACGGGTTGCATTACGGTGTAAGCAGCAGAATACGCTGCGATGATATAGGAATACTGTTGAGTGGAGATGTGTAACTCTTCCATCAGAGTTGGCGCAGCTGCCGCCACAGTGTTACGTGTCAGGTAACCCAGCACGGTGCCAAGCGTCACCAGTGCGATCATGTACCAACGTAACCCTTTAATTTTACGCATGTAAAACCTCATCGTTTTGTTATGTCCGCTAACGAGCGGTCATCTTCCAGTCCAGGGCGGAGGATGTTCTTTTACGAAGGGCGTGACCGAAAAAAAACCGGCACTGCCCCGAACTTTGCCATGTCAATGATTGTGCTAATTCGGTTTCCGTACCGGTCAATCCGATGGTGGACCATCGGTAATTTGCATTCCGTCGGCTTATGTATCGCGACGGCAAAAAGATAACTTGTCATACAGCTTTAAAAGGTGAGTGCCATCACAAAAGTGTGAATCTTCGTGTGGTCATTAATTCGATTCAGCAAAGCCAGTGCTGGCGCGGCTTGCCGTGAGTTTTACCTCTTTGAGAGTAATTTTTTTGTCATCATTTGTTGATCTAACTCACGAAAATATCTTCAGTGTATGGAAATTGGTGTGATAACTTTGACAACATCAAAACATAAGCAATCTGACGCACTCGCTGAGAGGAAGACGATAATGACCCCGTTTATGACTGAAGATTTCCTGCTGGATACCGAATTTGCCCGCCGTCTGTATCATGATTACGCCAAAGACCAGCCAATCTTCGACTATCACTGCCATTTGCCGCCGCAACAAATCGCTGATAACTACCGTTTTAATAACCTGTATGACATCTGGCTGAAGGGTGATCACTACAAGTGGCGCGCCATGCGCACTAACGGTGTCGCTGAACGCCTGTGTACCGGTGATGCGTCCGATCGCGAGAAGTTTGATGCATGGGCCGCGACGGTCCCACACACCATCGGTAACCCGCTCTACCACTGGACGCATCTTGAACTGCGTCGCCCATTTGGTATTACAGGTAAGCTGTTGTCTCCTGCGACTGCCGATGAAATCTGGAATCAGTGCAACGAATTGCTGGCGCAGGATCAGTTTTCCGCGCGTGGAATCATGCAGCAGATGAATGTAAAAATGGTCGGCACCACTGATGATCCGATCGATTCTCTGGAGCATCACGCTGCGGTCGCGAAAGACAGCACCTTTGCTATCAAAGTGCTGCCAAGCTGGCGTCCGGATAAAGCCTTTAACATTGAACTGGCGACCTTTACCGATTACATGGCGAAACTGGGTGAAGTTTCTGACACCGAGATCCGCCGCTTTACCGACCTGCAAACCGCGCTAACTAAACGTCTTGATCACTTTGCGGCTCACGGCTGTAAAGTCTCTGACCACGCGCTGGACGTGGTGCTGTTTGCTGAATCTAACGAAGCTGAACTGGATAGCATCCTGGCGCGTCGTCTGGCGGGTGAAACCCTGAGCGAGCACGAAGTTGCCCAGTTCAAAACTGCCGTACTGGTGTTCCTTGGCGCTGAATACGCACGTCGCGAATGGGTGCAGCAGTACCACATTGGCGCATTGCGTAATAACAACCTGCGTCAGTTCAAACTGCTGGGCGCGGATGTCGGTTTCGACTCCATTAACGACCGTCCGATGGCTGAAGAACTGTCCAAACTGCTAAGCAAGCAGAATGAACAGAACCTGCTGCCGAAAACCATCCTGTACTGCCTGAACCCGCGCGATAACGAAGTGCTGGGCACCATGATCGGTAACTTCCAGGGTGAAGGCATGCCGGGCAAAATGCAGTTCGGTTCCGGCTGGTGGTTTAACGACCAGAAAGATGGGATGGAACGTCAGATGACACAACTGGCACAGCTCGGTCTGCTGAGTCGTTTTGTGGGTATGCTGACCGATAGTCGCAGCTTCCTGTCGTACACGCGCCATGAATATTTCCGTCGCATCCTGTGCCAGATGATTGGCCGTTGGGTTGCCGCGGGTGAAGCACCTGCAGATATTCAACTGCTGGGTGAAATGGTCAGAAATATTTGCTTCAACAATGCGCGCGATTACTTCGCCATTGAACTGAACTAAGGCCCGGGGTTGGTATGCAATACATCAAGATCCACACGCTGGATAACGTCGCGGTAGCGCTCGCTGATTTGGCCGAAGGGACCGAAGTCACTGTTGATGGACAGGCGATTACCCTGCGCCAGGCGGTAACACGTGGCCATAAATTTGCTTTACGCGATATTGCGCAAGGCGAAAACGTCGTTAAATATGGTTTGCCAATTGGCCATACGCTGGTTGATGTCGCTGCGGGTGAGCACATTCATGCTCACAACACGCGCACGAATCTGAGCGATCTGGACACGTATAGCTACCAACCGGATTTTCAGGCGGAAGTTGCACAACCGGCCGATCGCGACGTGCAGATTTATCGCCGCGCGAACGGTGATGTTGGGGTACGTAACGAGTTGTGGATACTGCCGACCGTCGGCTGCGTCAATGCGATGGCGCGTCAGATGCAAACCCGTTTCCTGAAAGAGACCCACGACGCCGAAGGTATCGACGGCGTTCATCTTTTCAGTCACACCTACGGCTGCTCGCAACTGGGTGACGACCATATCAACACTCGCACCATGCTGCAAAACATGGTGCGTCACCCGAACGCGGGCGCAGTGCTGGTGGTTGGCCTCGGTTGTGAAAACAACCAGGTTGATGCTTTTCGCGAAACGTTAGGTGAGTATGATCCAGAACGCGTTCACTTTATGGTCTGCCAGCACCAGGAAGATGAAGTGGAAGCGGGGATCGAGCATCTCCACCAGCTGTACAGCGTGATGCGTAACGATAAGCGTGAGCCGGGTAAACTCGGCGAGCTGAAGTTTGGTCTGGAATGTGGCGGATCTGACGGCTTGTCTGGGATCACCGCTAACCCGATGCTGGGGCGTTTCTCTGACTACGTGATCGCGAACGGCGGGACAACCGTGCTGACTGAAGTCCCGGAGATGTTCGGTGCCGAACAGCTATTAATGGACCACTGCCGCGACGAAGAAACCTTCGGTAAGCTGGTGACCATGGTCAATGACTTCAAACAATACTTCATTGCTCACGACCAGCCGATCTACGAGAATCCATCGCCGGGGAACAAAGCGGGTGGCATCACCACGCTGGAAGATAAATCGCTGGGATGCACACAGAAAGCGGGTTCCAGCAAAGTTGTCGATGTACTGCGCTACGGCGAACGTCTGAAAACGCCAGGTTTGAATCTGTTAAGTGCTCCGGGCAATGACGCCGTTGCGACCAGTGCGCTGGCGGGGGCCGGCTGTCATATGGTGTTGTTCAGTACCGGGCGTGGTACGCCGTACGGCGGTTTCGTACCGACGGTGAAAATCGCGACCAACAGCGAGCTGGCCGCGAAGAAAAAGCATTGGATCGATTTTGATGCCGGGCAGCTAATCCACGGTAAAGCGATGCCGCAACTGCTGAACGAATTTGTCGATACCATCGTTGAGTTTGCTAACGGCAAACAGACCTGTAACGAACGCAATGATTTCCGGGAACTGGCTATTTTCAAAAGTGGCGTAACGTTGTAGTCATTGTACAGGCCTACGGATCGCGTAGGCCTGATAAGCGTAGCGCCATCAGGCATAAACCGTTGCCGGATGGTGGCGTAAACGCCTTATCCGGCCTACGAAATGGAGTTGGAGTTGCTGCATGACCGCGTATTGGGTGGCCCAGGGCGTAGGTGTCATCGCCTTTCTGATCGGGATTACCACTTTTTTTAATCGTGACGAGCGCCGGTTCCGGCTACAGCTCGCCGTCTATAGCGCCACCATTGGCGTACACTTCTTTCTGATGGGGGCCTGGCCCGCGGGAATGAGCGCTGAGCTTAATACCGTACGTACCCTGGTCTCAATGCATACCCGCAAGCTGTGGGTCATGACGGTTTTTATTGTCCTCACGCTGGTTCTTGGCTTGGCAAAATTACAGCATGCGATGGAACTGTTGCCGATAATCGGTACGCTGGCCAGCACCTGGGCGCTGTTTCGTTGCAAAGGGTTAACCGTGCGCTGCGTAATGTGGTGTGCAACGGGCTGCTGGGTCATTCACAATTTCTGGCTGGGATCGATTGGCGGGACGATGATCGAAGGTAGCTTTCTGGTGATGAACGGCCTGAACATTATTCGCTTCCGGCGCATGCAAAAACGCGGTATTGATCCGTTCAAAATTGAAAAAAGCGTACAAGAAGAGAACCCCTCCGCCCGATGACGGAGGGGCGCAGAGATTAGCCGCGCAGGGCGTTATTTGCCAGACGCTCGTCTTCTGCCTGGCAGGCCGCGGCGGTAAACAGGACGTCTGTCGAAGAGTTCAGCGCTGTTTCACAGGAATCCTGCAATACGCCGATGATAAAGCCAACGGCGACCACCTGCATGGCGATGTCATTCGGGATACCGAACATGTTGCACGCCAGTGGGATCAGCAGCAGAGAACCCCCCGCGACGCCCGATGCGCCGCAAGCACACAGCGATGCCACCACGCTCAGCAACAGTGCCGTCGGTAAATCGACCGGAATACCCAGCGTATTCACCGCCGCCAGCGTCAGAACCGTGATGGTAATCGCCGCGCCTGCCATATTGATGGTGGCGCCCAGCGGGATAGAGACAGAGTAGGTGTCACGGTCCAGATTCAGCTTCTCGCACAGTGCCATATTCACCGGAATATTGGCTGCAGAGCTGCGGGTAAAGAAGGCGTACACGCCGCTTTCGCGCAGGCATGCCAATACCAGTGGGTACGGGTTACGGCGAATTTTCCAGAACACCAGCAGCGGGTTGACCACCAACGCAACCAGCAGCATACAGCCAACCAGTACGGCAAGCAGCTGCGCGTAGCCCCAGAGGGTGGCAAAACCCGTCGTCGCCAGTGTGGAAGAGACCAGGCCGAAGATACCTATCGGTGCAAAGCGGATAACCAGTCTCACCATAAACGTGACGGCATCGGACATATCATTGACCAGATTCTTGGTCGTCTCATTACCATGGCGTAGCGCAAAGCCAAGGCCGACTGCCCATACCAGAATACCGATATAGTTAGCATTCAGCAGCGCATCAATGGGGTTAGAAACCATGCTCATCAGCAGGCTGCGCATCACCTCAATAATGCCGGATGGCGGCACGATATCGCTGGCGCTGCTGGAAAGATGCAGCGTCGAAGGGAAGGCAAAGCTGAACACCACGGCGGCTAATGCTGCTGAAAATGTTCCCAGCAGGTAAAGGAACAGAATGGGGCGGATATTGGTTTTTTGCCCGTGCTGGTGGTTTGCGATTGAGGCCATTACCAGCATCAGCACGAGGATTGGGGCGACGGCTTTTAATGCGCCGACGAACAGTGTCCCCAGCAGGCCGACGGCTTCTGCCGCAGGTTTTGAAACCAGTGCCAGCAGAATCCCCAGTACCAAACCGACCAAAATTTGTTTAACCAGGCTCCCTTGCGCCAAACGCGAGATCAGCCCCGATGAACGTAGCGTAGTCATGTAGTCATCCTTTGATTGTGTTGTTGTTCACCCGTTGTGCGTTCTCATGACGCATCTTTCTGGATGTAACAAAGTGTTTGCATGGCTGAGTATAAGGAAAGATGCCGGTTCTGGAAGATAAATATCCTGGTTTCCGCGCTCAGATCATATTTTATAACTTTAAATTAACATTGTTTTGACATGTCCAGCAAAAAGCCCGACGCACGCAATGTGCGGTCGGGCTTTATCAACTAGCTAAGTAAAAGTTACTGTATTTGCTGCTTTTTATCGTGCTGGTGGTTGACCCATGCATTCACAACCAGCGTCACAAACAGAATACCGAAGACCACACCTAACGAGATAGCGATCGGGATATGGTAGAAATCGACGATCAGCATCTTGATACCGATAAACACCAGGATTATCGACAAACCATATTTCAGCATCGAGAAACGCTCCGCCACACCTGCCAACAGGAAATACATCGCACGCAGACCCAGGATAGCGAACAGGTTAGAGGTCAGTACGATGAACGGGTCGGTGGTGACGGCAAAGATTGCCGGAATACTGTCGACGGCAAAAATCACATCGCTCAGTTCAACCAGGATCAATACCAGCATCAGCGGCGTTGCAAACAGCAGACCGTTTTTACGCACGAAGAATTTTTCGTCTTCAATGGTATCGGTCATACGTAAATGGCCGCGCAGCCAACGCACTAACGGTTTGTCGCCAATACCGGAAGCGTCTTCTTTCGCCAGCGCCATCTTCACGCCGGTAAACAGCAGGAATGCGCCGAACACGTACAGCAGCCATTCGAACTGGGCGATAAGCCAACTGCCCGTGAAGATCATGATCGTACGTAATACAATCGCGCCCAGTACGCCATACACCAGTACCCGACGTTGCAGTGCCGCAGGTACGGAGAAGTAACTAAATAGCATCAACCAGACAAAGACGTTATCTACCGCCAGCGACTTCTCGATCAGATAGCCGGTCAGGAACGCCAGCGCCTGCGGGTCGGCAACGGCACGGCCCTGAGTCTCAGCCAGGTACCACCAGAATGCCGCGTTAAACAGCAACGACAACGTTACCCAGACGATTGACCAGGCCGCGGCCTGCTTCATCGACATCGTATGTGCGCCACGACGGCCCTGTAGCAGCAGATCGATGGCCAGCATAATGACCACCACGACAGCGAAGCCACCCCATAACAACGGTGTGCCAACAGTATTCATTTTATTTCCCCATGCATAAAAAAAACGGCCAACGCCGAATGACGTTAGCCGCTGCTTTTTATGCATAGACCTTGCCATTCGGCAAGGTCTCACTTACAACAACAAAGGAATACGACAGCGTATTCCTTTGTTATCGCCCGGTGACCGGATGTGGTTTTTCACACATCGTAATGACGATCAACCGACAACGAAGTTACTCCCCTTTGCGGGTTACAAAATATTACAGGCCATGCCTTCAGTCAATGGCCTGCAACATTCGTTTTACACACTTTTACGCAGTCAGCGGTATCTCAGCATCATCTGCGGGGAAAATAACGCCGGTCTGGCGGCGAATCTCCGTTTGCAGTTTGGCGGTAATACGACTGACGTTCAGTGCCGGATGATCCACTTCGCCGGATTCAACCAGATGAGCAAAAGCCTCTGCCTCATAAAGCATAGTATTGATGTGCTGAGGCACCGTAAGATCCTGCGTTTTGCCACCGCGTGGAATAAAGCACACTTTCTGACACTCGGAAATTTTCTCGACAACCAGCGACCCTGATTCGCCCTGAATTTCGCTGGCCAGCACGGAATCACTGACTTTCGAGTGCTGCAACGTGACGCTAAAATCGCCGTAATTGAGTACGACCACACCGTGGGCATCGACGCCGCTTTCCAGCAGGCTGGCACTTGCCTGAACGCTCAGTGGTTCACCCCAGAGCGCAACCGCAGCGGCCAGACAGTAAAAGCCGATATCCATAATCGAACCGTTAGAAAACGCCGGATTAAACGTATTGGGATTTTCACCGTCCAGATAACGCTGATAACGTGAAGAATACTGGCAGTAATTGATCAGCGCTTTCCTGACTCGCCCAATTTTAGGTAGTGATTGCTGTAATAGCAGGAAATTAGGCAGGCTGGCGGTCTTAAACGCTTCAAACAGCACGACCTGATTTTCACGCGCGCAGGCGATAGCAGCTTCGGCTTGTGCCAGATTTGAGGCCAGCGGTTTCTCGCAAATGACATGCTTTTTGTGCTGTAGAAACAGCGTTGTCTGCGGGAAGTGCAGAGAGTTCGGGCTGGCAATGTAAACGGCATCAATTGCGTCGCTTTGCGCCATTGCCTCCAGCGAGGTAAACAGATGCTCGACGGGATAATCATTGGCGAAGGTCTGTGCCTGTTCAAGGCTACGGGAATACACTGCGGTTAACTTATATTTGCCGGTTTCATGGGCGGCATCCACAAACTGGCGGGTGATCCAGTTTGTGCCAATCACTGCGAAACGTATCATAAATGCCTTCAGGCTGCGAAAAGGGATCCTTGCGTCAATTTAGCATGCCCTGAAGACAAAGCCAGTGCGCGACTACGCAGTTTGCTTCAGCGATTGTTGCGTGAGCCACAGGCGGGTATCAAACTCCAACTGGTGGTACTGCGGCTCCATATGGCAGCACAACTGATAAAACGCTTTGTCGTGCTCTTTTTCTTTCAGATGTGCCAGTTCATGCACGACGATCATGCGTAAAAAAGGTTCAGGCGCAGAACGGAACACGGTAGCGACGCGGATCTCCGCTTTGGCTTTGAGTTTGCCACCCTGCACGCGGGAGACGGCAGTATGCAGCCCCAGCGCATTTTTCAGCACGTGTATCTTACTGTCATACATGACTTTATTCAGCGGCGGGGCGTTACGCAGAAACTGATTTTTCAGATCTTGCGTATATTGCCAGAGCGCTTTGTCGGTCGCGAAGTCATGCGTACCCGGATAGCGCTTCTCCAGCACTGCGCCCAGACGCTGTTCAGCAATCAGCGTACGAACCTGGGAAAGTAAATTCTCCGGGTAGCCCTGGAGGTAAGTTAGTTGGTTCATTCATGTCCCATCCACTTCATCCTTCAAGCTGCCTCTGTGTTGGCTGTGTTCGCGCACCCCAGTCACGTACTAAATGTACGCTCCCGGGGATTCACTCACTTGCCGCCTTGATGCAACTTGAATGATTTTGTGTATTCAAAATGTTGTATACTCACGCACCCTTTTCAGGGATACGCCGAAATTTTACCATTCAGGAGGGCCGATGAGCCACACAGACAACGGTTTCCGTTCACTGACACTTAAACGTTTCCCGGAGACGGATGACGTTAACCCGCTGCTGGCGTGGGAAGCTGCAGATGAATATCTGTTGCAACAGCTGGACGATACCGAGATTAGCGGCCCGGTGCTTCTCCTGAACGATACTTTCGGCGCGCTGGGCTGTGCACTGGCGGAACATACACCATACAGCATTGGCGACTCTTATTTAAGCGAGCTGGGGACGCGTGAAAACCTGCGCCATAACGATATCGCGGAATCCAGCGTCAAGTTTCTCGACAGCACCGCTGAATACCCGCAGGCACCAGGCATTGTGCTGATTAAAATTCCCAAAACGATGGCGCTGCTGGAACAACAGCTCCGTGCGTTGCGTCAGGTTGTCACGCCGCAAACGCGCATCATTGCGGGGGCGAAGGCGCGTGATATTCATACCTCAACGCTTGAGTTGTTTGAAAAGGTGCTAGGCCCAACCACTACCACGCTGGCGTGGAAAAAAGCCCGTCTGATTAACTGCACCTTCAGTAATCCAGAACTGGCTGATGCCTCGCAGACGCTGAGCTGGAAACTGGAAGGCACCGACTGGACTATCCATAACCATGCCAACGTTTTCTCCCGTACCGGGCTGGATATTGGCGCACGTTTCTTTATTGAGCACCTGCCGGAAAATCTGGAAGGGGAGATTGTCGATCTCGGTTGTGGCAACGGTGTGATTGGCCTGACGTTGCTGGAGAAGAACCCACAAGCGAGCGTGGTGTTTGTGGATGAATCACCGATGGCGGTGGCATCAAGCCGCCTGAACGTCGAAAGCAACATGCCTGAAGCGTTGGATCGCTGTGAATTTATGATCAACAACGCGCTGTCTGGCGTGGAGCCTTTCCGCTTTAACGCCGTGTTGTGTAACCCGCCGTTCCATCAGAAACATGCGCTAACCGATAACATCGCCTGGGAGATGTTCCACCACGCGCGTCGCTGCCTGAAAATCAACGGTGAACTGTACATCGTGGCCAACCGCCACCTCGACTACTTCCACAAGCTGAAGAAGATTTTCGGCAACTGCGAGACCATCGCCACCAACAATAAGTTTGTGGTGTTGAAAGCGGTGAAGTTGGGTCGTCGTCGTTAATCGCGTGTGCCGGATGCGGCTAACGCCTTATCCGGCCTACAATGAGCTACCCCGTAGGCCTGATAAGCGTAGCGCCATCAGGCAATGATGTGGGCAATTACCTTATCCGGCCTACGAAAGACGTGACGTTAAACTTCCAATGCCAGCCTTGTCCCTTGTGCAATAGCACGTCGGGCATCCAGCTCCATCGCCACATCACACCCTCCGATCAGATGTACTGTTTTACCCGCAGCATGCAGTGGATCAAGCAGCTCCCGACGTGGCTCCTGGCCGGCGCAAATCACCACGTGATCCACATTCAGGATCTGTAGCTCGCCGTTGATCATCACGTGTAACCCGTCATCATCGATCTTCTGATAGCTCACCGCCGGGATCATTTTTACGCCGCGTGAAAGCAGGGTAGCGCGGTGGATCCATCCCGTTGTTTTACCTAAACCTTGTCCAGGTTTACTGGTTTTACGTTGCAACATCACTATCTGGCGTGGGCTGCGGGGTAGATGTGGCCCTTCCGGACGTAAACCGCCGGGCTGTTGCAGGCTGGTGTCGATTCCCCATTCCACGCAGAACTCGGCAATATTCTGGCTGGTGGGATCGCCGGGCTGGCTCAGATACATGGCGGTATCAAAACCGATCCCTCCGCAACCAACGATCGCCACGCGCTTTCCTACCGGCGTTTTATCACGCAGGACATCGAGATAGCTCAGTACTTTAGGGTGTTCAATACCGTCGATCGGCGGCATGCGCGGTTCGATCCCGCTGGCGAGGATCACTTCATCAAAGGCTTGCAGTTCGTGGGCGCTAACAAACTGATTGAGTTTCAGCGTGACACCCGTTACGTCGATCATCCGACGGTAGTAGCGCAGCGTTTCATAGAATTCTTCTTTGCCGGGGATCTGCTTGGCGATATTAAACTGCCCGCCAATCTCACCATGTGCGTCAAACAGCGTCACGTGGTGACCACGTGCGGCGGCGTTAATGGCAAAAGCGAGACCCGCAGGACCCGCACCCACAACGGCCAGATCCTTCAGGTGAGTAGCTGCAACAATGGGCATTTTGGTTTCATGACAGGCGCGTGGATTCACCAGACATGAGGTGACCTTACCCACGAAAATCTGATCCAGGCAAGCCTGGTTGCAGCCAATACAGGTGTTGATCTCATCGGATCGTCCGGTTTGCGCTTTTGACAGCAGCTCAGCGTCGGCCAGGAACGGCCGGGCCATCGATACCATATCGGCATCGCCGCGTGCCAGAATGTCATCCGCAACGGTCGGATCGTTAATACGGTTAGTGGTGACCAGTGGGATCGTCACATAACCTTTCAGCTTGCGCGTTACCCAGCTAAACGCACCCCGGGGTACCGGTGTGGCGATGGTGGGGATACGCGCTTCATGCCAGCCGATGCCGGTGTTAATAATTGTGGCACCTGCGGTTTCGATAGCCTGTGCTAACTGGACGGTTTCGTCAAAGGTTCCGCCTTGCTCCACCAGGTCGAGCATCGACAGGCGGAAGATAATAATAAAGTCACTGCCGGCACGCTGGCGCACCGCCCGTACGACTTCCACGGCAAAACGCATGCGGTTGGCATAGTCACCGCCCCATTCATCATTACGCTGGTTGGTGCGCAGAGTCAGGAATTCGTTGATCAGATAGCCTTCCGAACCCATCACTTCCACGCCATCGTAACCTGCCTCCCGCGCCAGCTGTGCACAATGGGCGAAATCTTCAATCAGTTGCAGCACTTCATCGTGCGTCAATTCATGCGGCGTAAAGCGGTTAATAGGGGCCTGAATGGCTGAAGGCGCAACCAGATGTGGTTGATAGCTGTAGCGGCCGGTGTGCAGGATTTGCAGGGCGATTTTCCCGCCTTCATCGTGAACTGCATCGGTAATGATACGGTGGTGCGCCAACTGGCTGGTGTCGTTTAGCATTGCGCCGCCTTCCATACCCACGCCCGATAGCGCGGGTGCAATTCCTCCGGTCACAATCAGGGCTACGCCGTGACGAGCGCGTTCAGCATAGAACGCAGCCAGCCGTTCTGCACCATCGGGATACTCTTCCAGCCCGGTATGCATTGAACCCATCAACACGCGGTTTTTAAGCGTGGTGAATCCCAAATCGAGCGGGGCGAACAGCGACGGATAGCTCATAAAGGTGTCCAGTATGTAAAATTATTGTTATGTGGTCGGATGAGTTACTAATTTAGCCGTCGCCGCGCAAAAGGGAAAAGGGGAATGTCGTGATTGTGATGGGATTCAAAAAAGGAGTGGAGCCAGAGAACGAATTTGCCGGATGGCGCTGCGCTTATCCGGCCTACGACAATGCGTCCTTTGTAGGCCGGATAAGCGCAGCGCCATCCGGCGATATGTTACAGGTTACTGTTTTTTAAGAAAATCGTTATACAGCATATAGAGATGCGCGGCGCTCCAGGAGAAGTTCGGCGCGCCCTGTTGTGCGCCGGTCAGCGGGTTATAGTTTTCCTGAATCGGACCGTCTGCGGTGAGGCCTTTGGCGTGGCTGAAGAAGGTATCCGCCAGTTTTAACGCTTCATCGCGATAGCCATAACGTTCCATCCCTTTTAGCCCGAACCAGAACTGATCCACCCAGACGCGTCCGCGCCAGTATATGTCCGCGCCGAAGGCCGGATTGGTCAGTGCAGCGGTGCCAAGTGGGACATATGTGTTGAACTCTTTCGGATCGAGCATCACGCTAACTACCGCATCCGCGTGGGGCTGCGTTGCCGCGCCGTTAAACAGCGGCGACCAGCCTTCCGGTCCTTTACCACGCTCGACGATCGGTTTACCCGCGCAGCCGTTCGCCAGCGGTTGGTCCTCAATACGAACGTCATAATAGAATTTTGTTGCCGGGTCGAACATACAGGTATTGATGTAATCGGCCAGCTTCTTCGCTAACGCCTGATAGTGCTTCGCGTCTTCTGGTTTACCGAGGATCGTTGCCATCTCTGCCAGATAATGGTTATCACTGTACATGTAGCTGGTCTGATCGACAGACTCCTGAAGCAATGAGTAACCGACCAGATTGCCATTTTTATCCCGGTTTTCAGCAAAATTGACCGTCCAGTCACTGCGTTTACCCCCGTTGGCAATGTACTTATCCAGCTGATCTTTATCGATAAAACCAAATACGGCGGCATCATCACGTCCAGATTCCCAGCCAGCGGCTTCCTGTGCCGGGATTGTCAGGCTGTCATACTGGCCCTTACTGATGACAGTTGCGTAGTGACTCAACCCGGAGAGAGTTTCTTCCTTGTCGCCCTGCTTCACCGTGAAGAGCATTTCGCCGCTGTCGGTGTTGTGAGCCTTATCCCGCGTGGCGCCGTACTCAGGAACACCGTTTCCATTGTGATCGCGGTTACGTAACCACCAGTCGTGGTACGCGACCAGTTTCGGGTACATCTCTTCGAGCCAGGCCTTATCTTTGGTGACGTTGTAAACTTCCATCACCGACCATGCTGCCAGGCTGGGCTTGGTGTTGCGCTCATTCCAGTTACCGCCGTCGCCGCCGCGTTCCGGGATCTTATTCCAGGTCACCAGGTCGAGGATCATACCGGCATCCTGCGGCCGTATGGGATCGTTGGGCTGGATTTGCCAGTCAAAGAGCGCACGAATGCTGTCTTTTGCAATCTCTGGGTTGAAGTGCACCATTGCCGAGGCGATTTTCCAGCTGTCCCAGGCATAGGTCTGGTTGCCTGAGAACCAACGAGCCGTGACGGAAGGTGTAACGGTGTTGTGTTTTACTGCCCCTTCCGGGACGCGCCAGTTGCCGGTTAAGGTTTCAATCGCTTTTACTGCGACGCGAGTTTGCTCGGCTGTCGCATCCGGATTGTTCAACCCTTTTTTGAGGTACGCTTCCCAGCGCTGCTGTGAGGCGAGCATGTAGGAAGTCGGGCGCGCCAGAATATCGCGGATTTGCGCCTGTTCTTTACTGACTTCCAGTGAAGTCAGCAGATGTGAATAGGTGGTATAGAACGTGGTTGAACCTTTGATATGCGCCTTGCTGGTGAAGCGATGACCGCTGACCTTCGTCTTCATCGGCAGCGATTTATGCACCTGATATTCTGACTCGCCAGAGGTAAGCAGATCCCAGGTCGAACGCACTTTGCCGAAGGTGACTTTCAGGCCATCGCGGGTGGCGACGATTTTGCGTTGATAATCCGGATACTCTTCATCGACGGTTTTGGTCGACGTCGGTTTCCCGTCTTTTGCCTCCACTTTTTCCAGCAGCTCGCCATCCCACACCAGATCCAGTGGAGTATCACTCGTTATCCTGGTTTCAAGCAGCGAGGTGTGTGAATCCGCAAAACGCAGGGTCATGTTAACTTCGATGCCGGGGGCCGTCAGTTTTTGTATCAGTGCGCCCGGAATGCTGTACGCCTGCATCGCGAAGGCTACTTTTTTACCGCTCTGGTACACCGTCAGGCGATCAAAGTTAGTCGCCATAAAATTGATGTACTCTTCGGTTAGCAGAGCGACGCCGGGGAAGCCCCCCATGGTATTTGGGCCGTCTGGCAGCAAGTGCCCATGCCATGAACCCAGATCGAAGAAAGGATTAAAGCGCTGATGGCTGTCGTTATTGGTATCACGCATATATTCAGGTGCGCCGTGGCGATCGATAACATCTTTAAAATCCGTGGCGGTTGCTGCATGCGCTGACATGCTAAATAGTAACGCGCAGGCTAGCGGGGTTAACGAATATATTTTTTTCATAATGACGAAGCTCCTTTTCACATTTAGCAAAATAAACAGAGAAATTAATGACCCCAGTAGTAATACTGCATCAGGAATATTTTGTTATCTGAATCGTCAGTACTGTTACCCAGGTTGAATCGGCTATCAAAAGCCGTGGCGAATTTACCGCCGCCATATTCGTACCAGATGCCAAATTGCGCATAGGATGTGGTTGTGTCGGGATCGTTATCCAGGTTGTGTTGCGCGTAGCTGTAGGCTGTAGAAAGATAAAAGCCTTTAAACGCCTCATACATGGCGCTGACCATTGTGCCGGTTTCCGTTCCCGGATTACCCAGCCCTTCACCACGTCCGGTATGGTGCCAGACACGTGCGCCGAAGTTCGGCGTAAGAATACCGGTGACAAAAAGCTGGCCGGTGCCATCGGTAATTTCTGTGCCGCCCATCCAGGTGACATCTTTCATAAAGTCATACTGGATATAGCCGTTTGCCATTGCAGGGTAGATATATTTATCGGAGTAGCGATCGTATTTACCAAAATGCAGCCACGCTTTATCTTCATCGGTATGACCAGCCGGTGTCGCGATGATGCTATAACGGAAATCACCGCTAAGGTTTTGTACTTTGACGGCCGTGGCGATATCGCGGGTATTGGGAAGTTCATAACCAAACTCTGGTGTGAAATCTGCCCAATATTGCAGATCGTCCAGGGAAGAGTCGTTATGCAGGCTCAGGATAATTTCGGTTTTATCATCGGTACGATAACCCCCCCAAAAGCGGTTTATCCCTCCTTCAAAACCACCCCAGCCATGATCGGGCACCCAGGCATTACCATCGTGGTCTGCCTGTACTGTCCACCCCTCACCGTATATAAGCCCGAACCAGTGGCCATATTGACCTTCCACGCCACCTTCAATATAAGTGCCGTCTTCGTATTTTCCTTTATAATCCCCCTCCAGCGCCGTATAACCTCCCACCCCCATCTCGCCATAAAAACGATATGAAGGTTCGGTATTCGTGATTTCTGGCGTTTTGGTGTCGTCATGTTCGGCTGGAATGCTTTCTGATGCGACAACCAGAGGTAAGTAACAACAAAAGGAAAGGGCGATCAGTGCCCTGGTAGTATTAATATTAAATGTCATTTTTCTATTCCATCAGAATATATTAT